>DASPRM010000116.1 GCA_035624455.1 Terriglobales bacterium | reverse complement strand
CGACGATAATTCGGCTTGATTCTCTGCTTGCCCATAGCGACGGCCTCCCCTGCCGCAGAATTGGAACTACGGCGGGCTGCCTGGGCTATGCAAGTATTGGCACAAGGCCTAATTCTTGATGGTTCTGAGCGCTATCGCCTGATAGCGACAACTGACGCCACAATCTCTTTGCATCTGAAACTTATTCCCCTGCAGGACCGTAACCCAAGGGTGCGGAGGCCGTTCAAATGGAGCAACTTCCTCTCTGGTTCTTGCTGCTTTCGCTTGTGCTACCACGCGTTTCGCTGTTCATCGCCTATCTGACCGATGGCTTGAAACCCTACAACCTACACGGCTGGGTTCCGCCTGCACTTACGATTGTGGTCCCGAGGGTGTTGGTATTGATTCTGATTTTTATGGACCGGGGGTTTTCACCGTGGCTGGTGGCGCATGCAATCGCTATGGTCTTCGTATATCTCTCGGCTGGCCGACAGCAGCGGAAGTAGATCGCATTAAGTTGGCGATGCCAACAACTCACGAGGAACGCAGGTTTCTACTTTTTCACCATGGTGACTTCGTAATGGATCTTCTCAATCAAGGTGCCATCCTTACGGTGCAACTCCGAGTCGAGACCAAGCTTCACCGGACACCCTTCCGAGGTGACCCAGGCATCGCCTTTTTCGGAATCACCCGGACTCAGCAGCATCCGGCTTTCCGTGGCGTCAAAACGAGCAGTGTCGATGGAATAGTGAATCGTGTTGTAGCCGTTAACGTTTCCGCCGTCCGCCTCGCGCTGCATTGCCGCGTTGTGGTTAATAATCGCGACAGTGCTGGACATCCCGCTAATTCCCGTCAAACCGACCCAAGCACCCTGCCAGCCCTGCGCGTCTGATCGCACGCCATGCAATGGGTGTTGTTGCCCATCTATATCAACGCGGAAACCATCTATGGTCTGCGGTGTAATGTCCGCCTCCTGATGAACTGGACTCGATGAATCTTTCTTGTAGGTATAGTGAAAGGAATCGGTTGGATTCTGGATGTGATCCACAACGCAATTCAGGTTGATGCCGGGCCCGGAACCGCTTTGTCCCGCCCCGGAATTCGCTTGGGCAGTGCTGTTCGCGTTTGACTGATCCGAATTCTTTTTGCGCGTCTCGCTTGATTTACTACAGGCCGCCAAGGCTAAGGCAAGAACGGTGGCCGGGACAACGGCCCAAGTTTGTGGTCTCACTGCATCCTCCACAATATCTATGAGAGCTGCACTACTGCCTCTTGGATCGTAACATTTCGTGAGGACACGTATGGAGTCCCGGCAGCCATTGTTGGCGATAAATCTCGATTTCACTCACCGACACGGGGAAAAGGCGAAGAAAAAGCGCACGCTTGTGAAATCGCCTGTTAACGTAAATCACCGCGCCATGGCCCAAGCCTAGTCCGAGGCCGCCTGGTGCATGATATTCGCCGCAGTGCGGTGAGAGACATGACCCGGGCAGGAGTTCAGCAAGCCGTGGCGCAGTCGCTTTCTGGGCATAGGACGTCCTCGCTGTTCGCCAGATACAACATCACCGCGGCTGAAGACCAGCGCGAAGCCCTGCGCAAGACCGCCGAGTATCGCCAGGCGAAACTCACACCCATGGTGGTAACTCTGCCGCAGGTCCTGACCCTGCCCGCGGTTGTAACTCCTCTTGGTAAACACGGACAAAAGACGGACAATCACGGACAATTAGCCTTGGAGCAGGTGAGAGGAAAGATCGGAAATGCTTGAAAAGAATGGCTCCTCAGGTAGGACTCGAACCTACAACCCTCCGGTTAACAGCCGGATGCTCTGCCATTGAGCTACTGAGGAGTGTCGGTTGGCTGCGAACGGGGCAGTCCGCGTTCGCTCTTCGAATTTGATAATAGCATTCGCTCGCCTGTTGGGGAAGCACTCGAATCGCGCCATGCAGAATGTAACCCGAGGGGAGGCGGTCGAGAGACATAGTAAGCCACATCCCGACCTTGCGGCCTGGGCACCCACCTCAGCGATGATCGGTTGGGCTGAGTCGGCTCCCAGACCGGGACCAGCGCCAAGCGCTCGACGGCCGTTTGATGTGGCCGAGCAAACTTGCCCATTCCTGGTCGAGTTGGCAGATCTGCTGTCTCGACCCGGCGCAGTTCCTCCAACAACATCGGCAGCAGCCGGCAGTAAATAGGGTTGAGCTCGGCGCAGGCGCCCAGCGCATCGCACAACTGGGCTCGCCTGGCACATAACTATTGGCGAAGCGGCAACGGGTAGGTCTGCTAATCTAATCACTTGCTGCTCTGTGAGGTGTTCATGCCAGGAGGTTCGCATTTGTTCTGGATCTTAATACTGTTCCTTTTCCCGGCTGCCCTGTGGGTCGAAGTCAACTCCACCACTCCCACCGCCACGGCGGCGGGCCCACCTAGGGCGAAGGTGGCTCCTGTGGAAGAGATCATCCATGGCCAGAAAATTGTGGACAAGTACCGGTGGCTGGAAGACGCCAACAGCCCCGAAACGCAGGCAT
>DASPRM010000115.1 GCA_035624455.1 Terriglobales bacterium | reverse complement strand
CCAGAGCAAACTCCTCAGGACAGTGCTTTCGAACTGCGCCACCGATGGTGTAAGTCTTTACCCCAGCTACAAAAGGCCGTTCGACTTGATCTTTGAGAGGGCCAAAACAGAGGAATGGCGCGCCCTGAGAGATTCGAACTCCCGACCTTCTGGTTCGTAGCCAGACGCTCTATCCAGCTGAGCTAAGGGCGCGTCGCGAAAAAATTATATCAGAGCGTTTACCTCAAACTCGTAGCTGAGGAAGACTGTCTCACCCGCTTGGCCGGGGCGGGCTTGCAAGCCATTTCACTTCCCTCCCCCAGCTCACGCTGGGGGCTACGTTCTTGAGCGTGCTTGGCGCGCTGTCAGTTCGTGCCAATGACCCACCCTTCGCTTCGCTCAGCTCAGGATAGGGCACCCACTGCTTTGTTTGTGAAAAAGCGTGTAGCGCCCTTCCCGAAATGCATGGGTGCTTTGCCGGCTGCGCGGGCTCAGCCTGAGCCACTTCAGCCGGCATGACCTAATCTTAAGTAATAAACCAGTTTCAACTGTGCGTTCGTCTTAAATGCTGGTTTGGGTCTCCACACCGGCACTGGCCTCATCCACAGCCGTTTTGCCATAGGCATCCTGCAGTCGTCGCCTCAGTTGTTGTTTCAGGTTGTCTTCGACAAACGCGGCGTCCACTGCCATCAAGTTCGTGTTCAGCAATTCCTGCGCTTCCCAGCCAAATGTCTGCAGCAGCCCCTCGTATTCTCTGGTCAGCGTGGTGGGAGTGAGCATGCGAGTATCGGTGTTCACGTTGAGCGCGACACCAGCCCTATACAGGCGATCGATGGGGTGCCGCTCCCAGCTTCCAATCGAGGCAATGATTTGCACATTCGCTGCAGGGCACATCTCCAGGTGAATTCGTTCGCGGCGCAAATGCTCGACCAATTGGGGATCTTCGCTGCTCCGCGTACCATGGCCGATCCGCCGGCTGTCGAGCAGCCTCACGACTTCCCAAACGCTCTCTGGCCCGGCTCCCTCGCCAGCGTGAGCGGTGTAATTCAAGCTGTGTTCTCTGGCGTAGCGAAAGGCAGCAACATGGTTGTGAAGTGAAAAACCAGCTTCGTCGCCCGCCAAATCAAGACCTACCACCCTGCTGCCGCAGAATCTCTTCACCAGCTTCACCGTCTGCATGCTTTGTTGCTCTGTGAAGTGACGCAGCGTGCACAGGATCAACCGCACTTCCACCCCAGTCTCATGGATCATCCGTTCTGCAGTCCTGTCGATCGCCTCAACCACCTGCTCGGGAGTCAGCCCACGCTCCAGGTGTAGCAGCGGAGCAAAACGGAGTTCGGCATAGACGACACCGTCAGCGGCCAGTTGGTGCACGACGTCTTCGGTTACAAGCCGAAGTGCATCGCGCGTTTGCAGCAGCGCGACGCCCCTGCGGGAGCGCTCAAGAAATTCCGGCAGCGTGCAGAGCTTGGGAGCCACGTAATCGCGTTGGTACTTCTCAGGAGTGACGTCGGGATCCAGCGCGGAAACGGACTGGTAACTCAGCGAGCAATCCAGATGAAGATGGAGTTCGATCTTCGGCAGTGAATGTAGCTGCATCAGGACCCCGCCACCCTTGGGTTGGAGGATTTGTCTGTCGTCTGTCGTCTATGCTGGACGCTCAAAACGACTGCAGTGCCGTGGCCTCGTCCAGACTCATGTCGAGAATGGTGTCGAGCTTGGTTACCTGGAAGATCTCCCGCACGGCAACACTGGAGTTGGCGATCCTCAACTGCCCGCCCTTGTTGCGCACCGTAGCAGAAGCGCGTACCAACTCATTTACTCCTGAGCTGTCAATGTGCGTCACTTTTGCCAGGTTCAGCACCACCTTTCGATGACCCTCGGCGAGTAGCTCACGAATGATTTTGCGCAGGATGGTCCCGTCAGGTTCGAGAGCCGAGAGTTCGTGAAAGGTGATGCGACCGCTCAAGTCAATTATCGCAACGTCGCCCACTCGCCTGATCTCGTATTCCATCGGAGTTCCCCGGCCGCGAAGAGCTTTCCTGTTTCCGTAATTATACAAATGGGTATGCTCCAAGGCACGGAGCAAACTGCGCTTGGTTCCACCGAGGCAGGCCTCCTCAAAAGTAAGTGGCTGCGTCTCTGGCCAGAATAAGCTCCTGCGTTGACATTCCGGGAGTGGGGGGATAGCATCCGAATAAGTGAGGGGTGATACGTCCGCTGCAAGGCTGAGGAACTGCCAACTGTTTCCGCCAGCTAACTTCATGCGCGCCAAGGACGACCGGGCCATGCAGGACGAAGTAAGCCGGATCTCGAGTGCGTCGCAAACAACCTAATCCCCCCCGGCGAAGAATTTCGTCTGTTGGATTGAGCCGATTATGTTGGATTCGGAGCAGGCGCGTGATGCGCTGTTAGGGAAGACAATTGCGCACTACCAGATCCTAGAGCTGCTCGGCGGAGGCGGCATGGGAGTGGTGTTCAAGGCTAAGGATGTTCGCCTGGACCGCGCGGTGGCTATCAAGTTTCTTCCCGAGGTCATGTCCAACAATCCCGCGGCGGTTGAACGTTTTCAACTGGAAGCACGTGCCGCCTCATCCCTGAATCATCCCAATATCTGCACCATTCATGACGTCGGTCAACACGAGGGAGCCCATTTTCTGGTGATGGAAGTGCTGGAGGGTATGACTCTCAAGCAACTCATCGAAGGGCAGCCGCTCTACACACCGCAGATCATCAGTATTGCTACCCAAATCAGCGACGGTCTGGAGGCGGCGCACAGCCAGGGAATCATCCATCGGGATATCAAGCCGGCCAACATCGTCATCACCAGCCGCGGACAAGCCAAGATTCTCGACTTCGGGCTGGCCAAGCTGGCTCCCAGCCGCCTGAGTATGGCTGCCGTGACCATGTCCTCCAGCACCACGACTTCCAACCGGGTGACCACCACCACGGAGCGCAGGCGCATTACCGGGCATGGGGAATTTGTAGGTACGGTAGCCTACATGTCGCCCGAGCAGGCTCGTGGCATGGAACTGGATGCCCGCAGCGATTTGTTTTCATTTGGCGTAGTGCTCTATGAAATGGCGACAGGGGCGCTGCCGTTCACGGGCGACACTTCGGCAGTTGTCTTTGAAGCCATCCTGAACCGCACGCCGGTTCCCGCAGTATCTCTCAACCCCGCCGTTCCGGAGGCACTGGAAAGAATCATCAATCGGGCGCTGGTGAAGGACCGCGAGTTTCGCTATCAATCAGCGTCAGAGTTGCGCGCTGATTTGCAGCGAGCGGCACAGGCGGCGGACATCGCTCCTCCCGTTCCTGCGGTGGTTGCGGCTACCGCGGGTCAGGTCGTTCTCCTCTACAAACGCAAGGCGCAACCTGATGAGCAGGTTCTTCAACTGCTGGAGAGCCAGCTTTTGAGAAATGGGTACAAGGTCTTCGTGGATCGGCATCTGCTGGTGGGAATGGAGTGGGCGCGTGAGATTGAACATCGCATCTGCTCGGCGGACGCGGTAATAGCATTGCTGTCGGCGGCTTCTCTGGGCAGCGACATGCTTACCTATGAGATCCAGATTGCTCACGATGCCGGGGAGCGACAGAACGGGAAGCCCCAACTGCTGCCGATACGCGTAAACTTCGACGGTCCGGTGCCGACTTCGCTGTCGGGCATCCTCGATCCCATCCAATATGGCGCTTGGAGATCGGCCGAGGACAACGACACGTTGGTCTCGGACCTGCTGAAGTCGTTGAAGGATCCGCCTGCGCCGGTGGTGCGGCAAGTCAAGCTGGAAGCCACTGGAGGAGCGGTTCCGCTGGACTCGCAGTTTTACATCGTCAGGCCCACGGACAATGATTTTCTGTCTGCGATTTCACTGAACGACAGCATTGTTCTGGTCAAGGGCGCTCGACAAATGGGAAAGACATCGCTGATGGCGCGGGGGCTATGGCTGGCCCGCAAGACCGGAGCCAAGGTGGTGCTCACCGACTACCAGAAGCTGAACTCCTCCCATCTGCAATCGATCGAAGCATTCTTTCAAGCTTTGGGGGAAGCGCTGGCCGAACAACTCGAGATTGATGTCGTTCCCCAGGACATCTGGAATCCACAACGCGGACCCAGTCTTAATTTTGAGCGCTTCGTTCGCCGCGAGATCTTGAGCCGGACCGAGGGACGCCTGGTTTGGGGAATGGACGAGGTCGATCGCCTGTTCAGCTGCAAGTTCGCCAGCGAGGTATTCGGTTTGTTTCGCTCCTGGCACAACGAGCGCTCTCTGGATCCGCTGGGGCCTTGGCAGAAGCTGACCTTGGTCATTGCCTACGCCACGGAAGCTCACCTGTTCATTACCGACATCAACCAGTCGCCATTCAACGTGGGTACGCGGCTGGCGTTGCAGGATTTCACTGCGGAGCAGGTAGCGGAACTCAACCACCGGTACGGATCGCCTCTAAAGGATGAAGCGCAAGCCGCGCAGTTTTATAACCTGCTGGGTGGGCATCCTTACCTTACACGCCGCTGCCTGCATGAGCTCGCAGCGCACCAGTTGGAATTTCCGGTTTTTTGCGAGACGGTGACGCGCGACGAAGGACCGGTGGGCGATCACCTGCGCCGCATTCTGGTTACCCTGGCGCAGGATTCCAAACTGTGTGATTCTCTACGTAACCTGCTCAGCGGCAATGGCGCTCCTTGTTCCATGGAGGATTTTTATCGTTTGCGCACATCCGGAATTGTGGTCGGGGAATCGGCGCGCGACATGAAGTGCCGATGCCGTCTCTACGAGACTTACCTGACGCGCCACTTGCTATGACCGGGCAGTCTCCGATTTCCGCAGAACGTTTTTTTATTGCCGGTGGAACACTCCGCCGCGATGCCCGTTGCTACATTCCGCGGGCTGCCGACCGTCAACTCTATGACGCCCTCAAGAAAAACGAAATCTGCTATGTGCTGACGTCCCGGCAGATGGGTAAGTCCTCGCTCATGGTTCGGACCGCCGCACGACTGCGTGAGGAGGGCGTCTCGGTCGCCATCCTTGATCTAACCGGCCTCGGGCAGAACCTGACTCCCCACCAGTGGTACAACGGTCTGCTCGAGCGCATTGGCCAACAGTTAGACCTCGAAGATGAAGTCGAACAATATTGGCTGGGCTGTGGCCACCTGGGGCCAATGCTCACCTGGATGGACGCCATTTCCCAGGTAGTACTTCCCCGCTGTCCGAAACAGCTCGTCATTTTTGTGGACGAAATCGACGCAGTCCGCAGCCTGCCCTTTTGCGCGGACGAATTTTTCGCCGGCATTCGCGAACTCTACAACCGGCGCACGCAGCAGCCTGAGCTGTATCGGCTTACATTCTGTCTGTTGGGCGTTGCTTCTCCCTCCGATCTGATCAGCGATGTTCGTACGACGCCCTTCAATATCGGACGGCGCATTGAATTGGGTGATTTCACCCCGGCCGAAGCGTCGCCTCTGGCAGAGGGCCTAGCGCCTGAACTGTCGGCTGGTCAGCGGGCATTGCAGCGGGTCCTGCATTGGACGAATGGTCACCCCTATCTCACCCAGCGCCTTTGCCTGGCAGTCGCTGACCAGGATTCAGCTAGCCAATCCACAGTGGACAAGTGCTGCGAGGACCTGTTTCTGTCTCAGAAAGCGCGGCAGCAGGACGACAACCTGCTATTCGTTCGCGAGCGTCTGCTGCGCAGTGAAGTCGATACTCCCAGCCTTCTCACCCTGTATTCGAAAATCTGCAACCGCGACCGGGTTCGGGACGACGAGACCAACCCTTTGATGACGGTACTGCGGCTCTCTGGAATCGTTAGGAACGAGTCCGGCCAGCTCAAAGTCCGCAATCGCGTCTACGCGCACGTTTTCGATGAAGAGTGGGTGACCAGTAACCTGCCCGGGGCTGAGATTCGCCGGCAGCGAATCGCCTTTCTGCGCGGCTTAAAACTCGCCGGAGCAATCGCGATCCCCGTATTGTTGGCAGTCGCCACATATGCCTTCTTGAACATCTATCGTGTACGAACCTCTGTTCCTCTTCTGAGCTTCAAGCCTCCCGATCCCCCGGCCTTCTGGGCCTCTTTCACTCGCCCTAGCCCGCAGATGGCAGTCGGTTCACTCGCCGTTAGCACTAGTGAGGATGGCGCTACAGTCCTGATCAACAACCGTGAGTATGGCCGCACCGGCACCAATGGGCAGCTCCGAGTTCCAGTAATGCAGCCAGGATCGTATCTGGTGCAAGTGGAAAAGCCCGGCTATCAGGGTGTTTCGCAGCAAGCCTCGATTCTCGAGAACAAGGAAACCCAGCTTTTTTTCAAACTGCAAAAGCAAGTATTTCTGGGAGCGACTCTCGCCATCCAGCAGGGTCTGGCAGGAACCAGGATCACGGTTGATGGAACCGAGCTCGGCACAATCCGCCCTGACGGCACCTTCAGCGCGGAGATTCGTCCCGGTGAACATTCGGTCGCATTCTCCAAGGATGGTTTTCTCTCCAAGCAGCTGAAACAGGATTTTGCAGCCGGCAAGAAGATCATGCTCGACGGGCAACTTCGGCCCGACGTTGAGTTGCAGGACTGGAATTCCATTGCTCAGAGCAATGATAGCGCAGCACTTGAGAATTATGTTCGCAGGTATCCTAACGGACGCTTCTCCGACCAGGCACGAAGCCGGGCGGATGAGCTGGAATGGCGCGCCGCAAAAAACAGCAATGATCTGGTCGCCCTCGACAACTATCTGAAGAAGTTTCCTAACGGTCAGAATGCTGCTGCCGCCAAGGCTTCCATTGCTCAGCTTCAGAAAGAGGCCAGCGATTGGAGTACGGCCCGCAATGCTCATGATCCGAATGCCCTTCAAGCTTTTCTCAGGAACTATCCCAATGGCCAGTACTCGCAACAGGCTCGCGACCAGTTGCGCCGGCTGCTGGACGGCGCCAGCCAGTCAGAATCGCATGGCAGTGATCGTCAGCAGATCCTGACCGTGCTGCAGCGCTTCGGCCAGGCTTTTGAGCACAAGGATGTGGACGAGCTCTCGGCGGTTTGGCCGTCCCTGAGCAAGCAGGAGCTGAAGAAGATCAAAGATTCCTTTCGCGACGCCAGCAGCATTCGTATGCAGTTGCAACCATCGCGGGAAGTTCAAATTGACGGCAACCGGGCCACGGTGACATGCTTGCGCTCTTTGCAATTCACGTTTCCTGGTGGGGTGGAAAAGGGCGGCAACTCCAATGTAACGATCCAACTGGAAAAACGGACGGCGAACTGGGTCATTCAGTCCGTCGAGTGACGGCCTCAGAGGTGGTGTACGTGAAACCTGTCATTCTCGCTGTGAGCTGTCTCTTGACAGTCGCCCTTTGGGCACAAGGGGTTTGCCCCACTACTCAGAAATCCAGCAAGCTCATCTGCCAGATTCCCCAGATCTACGGACCCGGAGGCCTCACGCTTCCCAATCCCTTCCATGCCGCACACTTCCTGAGCGAGTTCGAGTCTAGTTTCACGCCACTCAACTCCGCCATTGGCACTCAACTAACCGTCTTGCAGATCGCGTCCCCGGCCTCAGGCTTCACGTTTGTCTTTGATCCCGCCTTAGGTATCTACACGCGATCCACAGAGAGCTATGGACCGCTGCTGACGGAGCGCGCGGAAACTATTGGACGGCACAGGATCTTCGTAGCTTTCACATTTCAACATTTCGGATTCAGTACCATCGACGGCATCGATCTAAAGCATGTGCCGGCCACGTTTACCCACATCGATCTGAATCCCGATGGTTCGGACCGTAAGCCCGGCGACCCGCCATCCCCCGGGAATCCGACATTTGAGAAAGACTTTATCACCACCAGCAACCGGCTCGATCTGAAGGTCAATCAATATACGTTGTTCGCGACCTTTGGCATTACCAACCGCATTGACGCATCGGTTTCGATTCCGATTCTGGATGTGAGCTTCAAAGTCACCTCGGATGGCACGATCGTGCGCAACTCGCAGCCAGGGCCTTTTGGATTTGCGCACTACTGGGATCCGGCGTGCGTCAACAGTATTCCCTGCCAGGCGGCCAGCACCCAGGCCACATTTTTCAGTCCCAGTAGTGCCACCGGAATAGGCGATGTGGTCTTTCGGATAAAAGGGACGGTTTGGCAGAGAGAGCGCTTTCACCTGGCGGTGGGCACTGACATTCGCACTCCTACTGGTGACGCGGAGAATTTTCTGGGCTCGGGCACATGGGGAGTGAAACCGTTTGTCGCGGCTTCCTATCCCGGAAGAATCTCGCCGCACGTCAATCTTGGGGTGCTGGTAAATGGCGACTCCGTTCTTGCCGGGGATGTTGCCACGGGAACCGAGAAACGGCTTCCTACGCAGTTCTTCTTTTCAGGAGGCGCCGACGTTGGCGTAACCAGAAAACTCACGATCGCTGCTGACCTATTAGGTCAGCGGGTCTTCGATGCTGATCGAGCGAAGGTTGGCCCTTACACCGACATCACCGGCCAGGTGCACAACGACGTCAGTCAGATAACGATCTTCCAGGATTCTTTCAACATTCTGGACTTCGCGATCGGGGCAAAGGTGAGTCCCTATCGCAGTCTGCTGATCAGCGGCAATGCCCTGATCAAGCTCAACGACGGTGGTTTGCGCTCAACTGTAGTTCCGCTGGTTGGAATTTCGTATACGTTCTAGCCGTCAGTACTCAGCAATCAGCAGTCAGTCATCAGCCCGCTTGGAAGCGCATCCGTAGAGCCATTCGGATCAGGGTCCTATCGCCGCGAAATTGAACTGTCCCACCCTCCGACGTTTCGTTGAAGAAAGGGTGGGCTTATGAAGCTCCACCCTACCAATACGTGAGCGTCATCTTGTCCACCCAGATTTTGTAAGGTACCTGGTTTTCATTTCCGTCCAGCTGCACGGCGGCATTCATCTCGAAGGCATCCACCGCGATCGGCGGATATTCCTGGTCGATCGTCTGCTTTTCACCATTCATGCTCTCGGAAACGAAATGGGTCATGCCTTCGGGCGTGCGATACAGCTCGATGGTGACGTGATTCCAGGCGTTGGGCTGAACCCGACAGGGATATCCCGTGTGCACCCAGGCATCTGTACCGTTCCAGACCTGCCAGGTTCCGGCATACCAGCCGCGTGTATCGCATTCCGAGCCAAAGTAGTTCTTCTTGCCATCGCGGGAGTAAAAGATATCGAACTCTAATGCCTGTGCGGCATTGATGTCGCCGATGTAGAAGTAGAGGTCATACACGAAGTGCGAAGCGGTCGAGCTCGGAGCCAGTCGCTTCCACCACAGGACGTCGGAATATGGAGCGCCCGGTCCGATCCAGAATATGGTGGACGCGCCACTCAGAGACGGATTGGCGATGTTCTGCGTCATCGAGTGTTGCACGCTCGGTCCGTTGCCTCCTGCGCCCGCACACACATCGCACGACTCCCACCCCGGCATACTCTGAATGTTGGGAATGGTAGTCGCGTTGCTGTTCGCGGAATTGGCGCTGCTGGCCGCGGAGTTAACATAAATCGTGAGCACCTGGTCGAAGTAATGCCCGAGATTGTCCCAGGCCTTCACATAGACCTGATGTGTGCCTGGGCCGACATTGATCCAGGTGTCCACCTGGCCGGCATAGACCTTGTACACGTCCAGCGTGTCGATGTTGATGGTCATCGATGAAATGGGGGCGGAACTGGATGAAGCCGAGGCGATAAAGTGCACGCCTGTCCCCACCGTCTGATTATTTACGGGCTGGCTTACGTTGACGCTCCCTCCAGCACCACTGGAGTTGCTGGCGGTAACATTAACCGTGAGTGGACTATCGAAGTAGTTACCCTGATTGTCCCAGGCTTTTACCAGTATGTGGTGGCTGCCGGGCGCCAGGGGCAGATAGGTATCGAGGCTTGCCGCATAAATCGTGTACATGTTCTGACTATCAACGTTGATAGTCATGGAAGCTACCGAGGCGTACTGCGAGCTTGCCACGGCCGCAAAATGAACAGGGGATCCTGAGGTCGAGCCATCGGCGGGCGAACTGACCGTGACTCCAGCGAAACTAAACGACGAAACCAGCAGGGGCAGCAGGTGGTGAAAGAGTAATTTGTGCCGGCGCAACAGTCCTCTCCTGGGCGGTTTTCACCGCGCAATTTGCAGGCGAAGGGGCGTTGTTTCTTATTCGCGTTCAGGGGCCGCGTTATGAACGATTAAGCAGAGCTGCGCCGTTTAGGGCCGCGGCCGCTTCACGATTGGTTCTTGTGGGAGCGACACTGGTACTCGACAGCAGGGACCGGCGCAACCAAATTCTCCTCACAGCAGTTGTGACCCGCCAAGGCCGATCAGGGCTGCAGCCTTGGTTTTTCGGGTCCTAAGGGAATTCACGTATTGTACATATATTGCAGTTACTGGCAAGGAGGTTACTAACTTTTTCTAAAATAATTTTTGGAGAAAATATCAGAAAGGGAAACACAATATCGGACTGCGAAGCGGTTCCGCTTGCGCCTGGCGAGAATGCGCAACTGAGTGCGATTTCCTCTTTCTCCGGACGGCGGCGGCCCCGGCTCAGTTTTCCAGCGAAGCGATCAGATCGGAGTATCGGAAGCGAGGCTGACGCAGCAGTTCGCGTATCTGCTGCTCGGCTTCTTCCACGCTTAAGAACGGACCGTACTCATGAAGCCTTGCTAGCCTGACCACCCCGCTGTACGCCCGCTGAACTTCATCGATGCACCAGCGTTGCGCGATCTCCATTCCCCACCTCCCTTGGTGAGACTGTAGCTCTCCGCACGCGAACCCGGAAGGCCTGTATCCATCTCGCTAATCACGGCGCAGATTCCGGCACGGAGACCTCGCGCGCAGCCTTGTCATCGCGCAGACCAAGAAACCGCGCTTGCCGGAGTTTTTTGTCGTCGGTCCATTCCTGGAACCCGATCTGAGCCACTAGATCGGGCTTCAGGTAGATAACTCCCGGTTCTCGCGGAGGATTTGCTATCGGAGGAGACTTGCGGATTAACGGCTTGAAGCGCGAATGCAGGGATCTGAGCCTCTCTTGCGAAAATCCCGTCCCCACTTTTCCTACGTAGTAGAGCTTTCCGTCCTGGTGTGCGCCCAGCAGCAATGCGCCGATATATTTGCGCGATCCTTCCGGCGGCGTGTAGCCCACAATGACAAATTCATCTTCCTGGTGGACCTTGAACTTCAACCAGCTGGAGGAACGTCCTTCGATGTAAGAAGAAGACTCGTCCTTGGCCAGGACTCCCTCGTAACCCTTCTTCTTTGCGATCTCATACGCAACCAGTCCATTGCTGGCCAGCCTGCGCGAAACAAATAATCCGGTCTTTGTGGGAACGGTTTTTTCCAGCGCTTTTCGCCGCTCCCGGAGCGGCTGGCGGCGAAGGTCCTGGCCGTTAAGGTACAGGCAGTCGAAAACTGCATAACGGGGCTTGGCGGCGCCTTGTTGCAGCAGTTCGAATCGTGAGATCCCATTTTTGTCCAGCGCCACTACCTCTCCATCTAGGAGCAAGGTCCGAGGCGAGAGCTCGGCAACGAGATTCGCGACACCGGCGTAGGTAGCAGTTCGGTCCTTGTCGTTGCGGGAGAGCAGCGTAACCTTCGCGCCTTCCTTGTAAGCCAGGATGCGATAGCCATCATATTTTTCTTCGTAAACCCAACCTGGCTGGTTGGAAGGCTTACTGGCCAGAACGGCGAGCATAGGGTGAACGCGACACGGAATCCTGTCCTGGGTTTCAGATTTATTCGAGCCGGTGCGTTTCGAGTGAGTCATCGAGAAATTGGCGGTAAATGCGGCATGCGGTATCGATCCCCAGCAGTCTACGCCCGGAAGTCCAAAGCGGCACTTTGTCTTTGGTTTTGTGCCTCAATCGATTCTGTCTTCAAGATCGCCGCTTGCGGTGAATAATTGTCCGCAGCTCAGCAAGCGAGGCCTCAGTGGGCATTTTGAATTGTTCTTGGTGCAAGAGCTCGGACATTCACACTTCCCGTTGTCGCAGTACGCTGGAGAGGCGGCTCATGCCTCTGCTGCTTTTGCGGCCGGCCAGGTGCGGCAGATGCGGAAGACGCTTCTACCGTCTACGGCTCCTTCCCATCAAGCCTCGCATTTCTGAACCGCCAAAGAATTCTTCAACCAGCCCTGTATCCCCGCAGGCAGGGCTTTAGTGTGTGGGTGAGAAACAGTGTGTGCGTGAGAAACGGGTTTTATTTCAACCCCAGGTAGTCCCTACACTTAGTTTTTCCGGTTAAGACGGCATTTCCAGCAACGTAAAAAACGGTCGCTGCGGGCGCTCGCTTCTTGACAAGCGCCGGGCGCGTAGCCATTCTGGTTTGTTTTGTTCAGCCACAAATCCCGCGAGCATGGGAAAGGTGGAGAGTGAAAATTCGCGTTTTTTATCATGACAAGTGTTTTGATGGGGCCTGCTCGGCAGCTGTCTTTTCCCGCTTCTATCGCGAACGCATTCGGCCAGAGGCGGAATTCGTGTACACCGGCCTAGTGCACCGTGCAGGCGCCCTGTTCGACGAGCGCCAGTTCGATGCTGACGAGAATGCAATCCTGGATTTCAAGTACTCCAGTTCTCCGAAGATCACCTGGTGGTTCGACCATCACCAGAGCGCATTTCTAACCCCGCAAGACGCTGAACATTTCCGCCATGACCACAGTGGCAAGAAATTCTATGATCCCGAGTTCAAGTCCTGTACCAGTTACATAGCGCAGACAACCCAGCGGGTATTTGGCTTTGATCCAAAGCCGGTGGCCGAAGTAGTGCGCTGGGCGGATATTGTGGACGGCGCTCTATATCCTGACGCCAAAACCGCCGTAGAAATGAAAGAACCGGCAATGAAGTTGACGATGGTAATCGAATCCACACAGGATTCGAATTTCATTCCCCGGCTGATTCCTCTTCTGGCCAACCAACCATTGAGCGACATCATTCTGCAGCCCTTCGTCAGTGAACGGATTCCACCCCTGATGCAGCGTCACCAGCAATCCATCGAGATCCTGCGCGAGCGCAGCCAATATGAGCGCGGGACCGTGTATTTTGACGTGACCGACCACGAGCTCGAGGGGTATAACAAGTTCATCCCGTACTACCTTTGCCCTGAAACGGTCTATAGCGTAGGCTTGAGTCGAAGCAGCTTTCGTACCAAGGTTTCGGTAGGTTCCAATCCCTGGGCCAATACGGATAGAATGGTGAACCTCGCGAAAATCTGCGAACGTTACGGCGGAGGAGGTCATGCCCGGGTGGGTGCTATTTCATTCGAGCCGAATAAGTTTGCAGAAGCGCGAGAGGCGGCCAAAGAGATCGTGGCGGAGTTGCGCGCCAGCGTAGTTCCCGCGGCTGCCAAGGGCTAACCGCTACAGCCCTGCCATCGCTGACGTGACCTGCATCACTGCAAATGCTGCACCAGAGTACAAAATCGGTTAGCGGAGCGTCTGACGTAGGGCACATCGCAGTCACAATAATGCGTTGCGGGGTGGGTTCTAAGGCATATGGCTGAGCACGTTAAGCCGGATGCAGGACTCGGCGCGATCTCTTCTCCAATTGATCCCGGACTCGCACAGCGATTTCTCGACCTCATCAATACGATTGTCATCATCGGCGACGAAGCCGGGCGCATTGTTTATGTGAGCCCGGGAGTCGAGCGCATCCTGGGATACTCTCCTCCGGAATTATTAGGGGAAGGAGCCTGGCTGATCCCTCGTTTGGATCCCGAGCAGCTCCGAGTCCAGCGCGAATACGTGGCCCGGGCAGCGCGGGGAGAGATTCCTCCCCGCCACGAAGCTTACGAATCTTGCATGACCAGTAAGGAAGGAAGCCCACGCTGGATCGTATGGCGGGATTCCAAGGGCCCAGGCAACCTGCTCATCGGCGTGGGCCAGGACATAACTCCCCTGCGGATGGCAGACGAGGAAGTACGCAAGAAGCAGGAAGAGTTCGAGGCCATCTTCCACCATGCTTCCGATTCCATCATGATCTTTGATGAGCAGGAGAATCACATCGACGTGAATCCCGCCGCATGCCGGCTTCTGGGCATGCCGCGTGAGCAGATCATCAACCAGAAACTCGGCAGTCTGAGCACCGTTACTCTGGACATGCACGCGTTGTATCAACGCCTCCTGGAGGGCGGCCCTGCAGAAGGAGAAGCGGTTTTTCGTACGCAGAGCGGACAAACCAGGCATGTCGAATACAGCATCACCATGAATTTCCGTCCCGGCTTCCATCTCACCATTCTGCGCGATGTCACGGAACGCAAGAAGTTGGAGAAACAACTTATCTCATCGCAACGCCTGGAGGCAGTAGGACGGCTGGCAGGTGGCGTAGCTCATGACTTCAATAACATGCTCACCGCCATCCGCGGTTATGCCGAATTGATACTGCGCCGCTTGCCCGATGACGATCAGCTGAGAGGCTATACCGAAGGTATTCTGGGAGCTTCTGACAAAGCCGCACTCACCATTCACCAATTGCTGGCTTTCAGTCGCCGTCAGGTGATGCAACTCAAGATTCTGGACATCAACCAGGCGGTGACTGACACGCTGCAATTGCTCCGCCCCCTGATCGGCGAAGACATCGAAGTGAACGTCCGCTTGCAAGCAGAAAACGCTTTTGTGCGCGTCGATCCGGGGCAGTTCAGCCAGATGCTGGTCAATCTGGCTGTGAATAGCCGTGAAGCCATGCCTACGGGCGGAACGCTGACCTTTGAAAGCAGCAATGCAGAGCTGGATGAGGAATATTGCCGTCAACACGAGCAAGTGACACCCGGGGCCTACGTCCTATTAACAATCGCCGACAGCGGAGTCGGCATGGATGCGCATACCCAGACACATATCTTCGAGCCTTTCTTCACCACCAGGGAAAACGCTGGGGGGACTGGGCTGGGGATGGCGACAGTATATGGGATCGTCAAACAGAGTCGAGGCTTCATTTGGGTTTACAGCGAGCCGGGACAGGGAAGCACATTCAAGATCTATCTGCCGCGAGTCGACTCCAACACGACGCAGGTTGCGGCTGCAGCCCAACAAAATGTCCGGCGTTCGATCCTGGTAATCGAAGACGATCCTGAAACCCGCACCATGATCGTTGGCGTGCTGCGCGGGCAAGGGTACCAGGTATGGGAAGCGTCGGATGGCAGTGCCGCCCTAACCTTGCTCGAGCATAGATCCGCACCTCTGGACCTGTTGCTGACCGACGTCAATGCACCGGGGATGAGTGGAGAGGACCTTAAGGGATATATCGCCGCCCGTTGGCCGAATACCTTGACCCTGACCATCTCCGGCTTCAGTCGGGAAAGACTCATTGCCAGCAAAACCCTGGCTCCAGACAGCGAGTTTCTTAGTAAGCCATTTTCCGCCCATGAATTAATAACTAGAGTTCAACAAATGCTGCAGCCTGAATCTAGTTCAGATTAGCTGCCGCCTGGTGCAGGAGTTGTGCTTTCCTATTGCGCATGCAGGGATTCTGAGAGGCTTACCAGGTTTTGCGGCATTACGTGAATGACCCCACCGCGCGGGCTATCAATGTCGGCAATCAGAAAAAATGAAATTGACAGTGCCAATGGCAGGACCGACAAAACGAGCCTGTCAGATCTCTTACTCCCGTACCCGACCAACAGGTTGCATAACATGGCTATGGCTAACATTAAGCCCCACGCCGCCATGGGAATGCGATTCCACCAGGCAGCCTGAGTGTATCCCTGCGAATTCAGCACATCGTTCATGCCGGCGACCGTGAGAGCGATAATGGGCGATGGCTTGGCGTTAGCAGCGGCTTGAACCGTGGACCACATCTGGTCCTGGAGCCGAGCCGTATCTGCGTTGATGTGCGCAAGCTGGCCCCGATCGCGGCTTTCGTAAAAGAGCACACGCTGATTCAGATAACTCTTCAGTAATTCGCGCACTTTCCCAGCCTCCGATGAAGGCAGCAGATCGGCGCGGACATACTCTGTGCCAATCGCGTTAGCCTCAGCCTCTTCATAATTCTTACGTTGATCGTAGCGGCTGATGGCCATGGAAAAGCTAAAGCCGATTATCAGTCCCAGAAGAGTCAGGGTTGCAGCCGATACCACTTCAAAATCCTTCCGCTCGTCCTCCCGCAGGGGCCGCAGCCTGGCGGATATTAGATTGCCGAGCCGTGAACATATCCACAGCGCGACCAGCGAGCAAAGGAACAGCAGCAGTGGAGCATTCAGTACGCGGTCCATTAGCGTGGATTCATCCTTTCGGTAGACACGTGAGTCTATTGCCCGACGCCCAGGCTGTAAACGTTCCTCAACCCTTTTCCCCGGCTAGTTTTGTAGGAACGACGTGCAACGGACGGCCTGCGTATGTTTCGATTTAGGAACCGCATCCATTTGCGGAAGGCAAAATTCAAGTTATTGCCAAAAAACTTGGAAGTGCATTAGAAGTGCTTAACAATCTTGAATGAAGTAATCGTCGAGCGGAAAAACGAGCATGCGGGTTCTAATCGCAGAAGACGACACAGCCCTGGCCAATTTCTTACGCAAAGGCCTGGAAGAAGAAGACTATGCGGTGGACGTGGTTGCTGATGGCGAATTGGCGGAGGCGGCGGCAGCGCAGTATGACTACGATCTTCTTGTCCTGGACCTGAATCTTCCTAAGCAGGACGGGATGACAGTCCTCCGCGCAGTTCGCGCCGAGAGAGCGCAGTTGCCCGTAATGGTGCTGACTGCCCGCAGCCGCGTGGAGGACCGAGTGAAGGCTTTGGATGCGGGGGCGGATGACTACCTGATGAAGCCTTTCTCCTTCGCAGAGCTCTCAGCGCGCGTGCGAGCCCTGTTGCGCAGAGGCCGCTTGCCGCTGCAATCGGTGCTGCGAGTTGACGATCTCAAACTAGACCGGCTGGAACACCGGGTGGAACGCGGGGGTCGAGAAATTTCGCTGACCTCGAAAGAATTTGCTCTCCTGGAATACTTGATGCGCAATGCAGGACGGCGCATCACGCGCGCCATGATCATCGAGCACGTTTGGAACGTCAATTTCGACACCACCACCAACGTTGTAGATGTGTACATCAATTACTTGCGGAAAAAGGTGGATGCCGGTGCATCGCAACGGCTGATCCACACCGTGCGCGGGGTTGGATATGAGCTACGTATCTAGGGATCGGGAATCGGTGATGAAAAAATGGCAGCAGCGGCGGGAACACGTTTCCGAAGCTTTTCATTCCCTGAACCAGCCGCTGACCGCGCTCCATTGCGTTATTGAGCTGGCCCTGCTGCAGCCGCGCTCGGGCGAAGAATATCGCATGCGGCTGCGCGAATCCCTGCAACTCGTGGATCGTATTTTTGAGTTCACGGCCGGAGTTCGAGAATTCGTGGAAGCGGAGGATCCCGGCCTGCAACGCGAATTTGCCATTGGCGAAGTGTTACGAGAAGTGACCAAGAAACATAGCGCAATCGCAGGGGCCAGAATTGAGTTGAAACAATCATATGACGCCGTGGTCACCGCCGATTTCGAGCGGCTTTGCAAAGGGCTGATCTGTTTGTTGGAACAATTTCACGCAGATGGCATCTCGGTCATTAAAATTTCCACCGGCGCTTCCGGCGATGCAGGAGAAATAGAGATCACGATAGGTGGTGAACAGCTGAGCCCTGCCAACGCAAACTCCAGATCCGGAGCGGACGATAAACTTGGACGGCTGCGGCTCACCGCGGCGATGCTGGCATTAGAAGCTGGGGGAGGCCGAGCCGACTATTGCGCGCCCAATTACGCGCAGCTTATCCTGCCTGTCATCCGCCTCATTCCGCAAGCCGACTGCGAAGCAGGCGCGGCAGCAGTGACTAAGGATCTTCATCCGTCTCCAGTGCAAACAGGTCCATGACTTTGGATGACGGATCAAGCAGCAGAATTCTTGATCCATACCTGGCCCGCAGCCAGGCTTCGGGCAATTGCGGGAGTTGCGCTTCGCAAGCGCGTGGCAACAATTGCAATTGCCCCTGCATATCGGGGGAGAGTGTGTCGTTCACTGCCACATGAGCCGCAGCGCTGGAAATAGCACCCGGCAGTGGCTGGCTGTGCCCATTCAAACAGGAACGAATGATGAGCCGGTCGCGCCGGCTGAGAAGGTAGCGTTCGTCGTAGTTCTGTTGATCCGCTTCTTCCAGAGCCTCGCCACCTCCTGGCCGTGCGCGCGAGATCTGCATCAGGGCGCGGGTTTCCGGCGAGTCTGCGACCGAAGAGGCTAGCAGCACGTTAGATGGCGAGTCGTGCACAGTCACAAACGTCAGTGTCGATTCCGCCGGAATGACAAGATTCCCCGGTCCGGCCGAGGCGCTGACGAATGTGCCAGCGGAAGCTTCCCTGCCCTCCAGCACTGCGGTGCCAAGCAATTTGCCGTTGGACGCGCTTGAACTTGCCTGCACGCGGATAGCTGGATTCTGATCGGCATTGGCCGATAGTGCCAGTGGGCTCACCCTGAGGGTGGCCGAGTTTCCTTGATAGCTGACCGAAGTCAATGCCAGCTCAAGCCCGCTTTGAGTCTGCGCGCCGCTGTGGGTGCTGACCACCCGTCCGGTGACCACAGCACCGCTGGGAAAGAGCGTTTGACCGTTAAGCACGATGGGCCCGGACAAGCTGGCGGAGAAAATGTCGCCGGCCTTAACTGTATTGCTGGCCAAGGTGCGGTTCATGCGGACTGAAATGCGGGTGCCGGCGGGGATGACCACACCCGAGGAAGTCGCCGCGCCGCTGGCCGTAGCCAACAGTACAAGCGACAGGACTAAGGACTGCCGGATCGGAAGTCGCATCATTTCCCCAGGTCGAGTCAATTCTCGGAACATCAGGAGAAATGCTAGGGGCGCCGGACCCGGGCAGCAAGATAACCGCCCGCTCCTGTCCCATTCCCCGGTGCAGGTCGGAAAGTAATGACAAAATTTGCCAGGTAACCGGTTACCAGCCCTCAATCAGGATCAAGACATGCTGTATCATCTGCAGAATGCGTCAGAAATGGCAGCAATCCCTACCGGTCCTGAAACGGGTCGTACTCGTACTGTTCGTTTTATGGCTGGCGATGTCCGCAGTTCTGGCATATGCCATGCGGCAGTCTCCGGAGAAGTTTGGGCACTTCATGTCGCATATGCCGGTAATTTCTTTCCTGGTGCTGCCGTTTGAGACCCTGTGGACCGACGCCCGGGCTGGGCGCCTGGAAGTAGGAAGCCCTGCTCCGGATTTTCAGCTGCATACGCTGGACAAATCCGATTCGGTGCAGCTGTCTTCCTTCCGCGAGAAGAAACCGGTCGTACTGGTCTTCGGAAGCTACACCTGACCACCATTCCGGCGGGAGGTTCCCGCCCTCAACAAGCTTTACGACCAGTACAAAGACAAAGTTGCTTTCTACGCGGTGTACATCCAGGAAGCCCACCCCAGCGACGTGTGGCAGATGCAGAGCAATATTAAGGACAAGGTGGTGTTTGCCAGCCCCAGGAATCTTGATGAACGCGCAAACATCGCCGGCAGTTGCGTACGCAACCTGGGGATTAAATTTCCTGCATTGATCGACGATTTCCAGAACACAACCGAGGTCGCCTATACCGGCTGGCCCGACCGCTTATACCTGATCGATGTGAAGGGTAACCTCGCCTACAAGAGCAAACCCGGGCCTTTTGGCTTCAAACCAGATGTGCTGGGCAAGATGCTGGAGCAGGTGGCGCGCTAGATCTCATCGCAATCTGCATGCCGTGAAATCGACGAGAATTCTTGCTTTCCTGCTGGCTACGCTTCTCCCGCTTCATGGGATTGAGCATCCGCTAAAGATTTTCTTCGGAGATGAGAAGCATCCTGTGATGAGTGGCGAGGCCTGGTTGATCACCAACCGCTGGGGCGCCTATCAGGCAGTTCTGGTTGGCACGATCCGTAAGGGAAGATTCGAAGAACGCAAGAACATCGAATTCCCGCAATATTGGGAGCAGGCCTTCGATTACAAGCTTCTGCTGGCCATTTCAGAGAATGCGGTTGAAGCGCCGGTCTCATTTGAGACGGATGCTGCCTATGGCTGGGCTGCTCAATGGCCCGAGTATTTAAAGCATTTCCGCACAGTCTACCTGTCCACCCCGTTAGCCAAGGAGAACCGTGGTGAAGACTGGCATACCGCTCTGAGGAGTCTCGGACATTTCGTCGACGGCAAACTGGTGCTGCCACGCCCCTCAACGCGGACGATTCGATTTATCTATCCAGACGGGAAGCCGTTGGCAGGGGAGAGGCTTGTGGTCTCCCTCTTCGGGATACCGCTGGGAGAATTCGTCACCAACGCTAGCGGAGAGATCAACGTAATCGCGCCCGATTCTCAGCTAGGGGTTAGCGTGGGCTACTTCGAGGAAGTAGCGGGCGGTCCCACCGGAACGGCGTTTGCGTCATTTAATGACCTGGTGGTCAACAAAGGGCATGAGGTCACTGTCAGACGCTTATGGACGCTGCCAGAGCACGACTATATGCTTCAACTTCATACGCCGGAAAATCAACCCATCGCTGCCGCTTATCTTGACGGGTGCGAGTTTCAGCCACCTTGCATGGGTTCTTGCGGACCGCTCCGAGCACCGGAGGCCGATCGATCAGGGACCATTCGATTCCGAGAGAGGGATCTGCGCGAGCTTAGAAGTATTACGATTGTCGATGCACAGGGCAGGAAGAGGGATCTGACAGATTCGGAGATGCGGGAATTGCTAACCACTTACCAGCTCGGTGTTGCGTGGAAGTGAGCAGCTAACGTCCAAGGATTCTGGATTTTCAGTTCTTACGCAAGCATTTCTGATGCAGATGCCTAGACCACCCGCTTGGCTTCGCGCTTCTTGCGGCAATCTTCGCAGACTCCGTAGATCTGGAAGGTATGACGAGTGGGTGTGTAGCCGTGCTGGCGGCCGATTTCCTCTTCCAGGCGGCTTAACTCCGGCGAGAAGAATTCCACTGAACTGCCACACTCTGTACAGACCATGTGATGATGGCTGCGCCGGTTGTACTGGTGCTCGTAGCGGGAGATGCCGTCGTGAAACGCCACTTCACTGGCTAGTCCGCACTCGGTAAACAGTTTGAGCGTGCGATAGACCGTGGTGAATCCGATCTTGGGATCCTTCTTCTTGACCAGCCGGTGCAGTTCCTCGGTGGACAGGTGATCTCGGGTCTCCAGAAACGTCTTGAGGATCGCGTCCCGCTGCTCGGTGTGCTTCAGGCCGACTCGCTTGAGGTGCCGGTGAAGGATGTCCGAGGCCTCGCGCAGCATCTCGCGTGAAATCGAGGGCTGATCGTCGATTCGTTTGGGCAGCATGACAGGATGCCTGGGAAAAGTATCGAGAGCGCAAGCTGAGCCGCTCCGCCCCTGTTCTCAGCATACCACCCACCCGCCCCTCAACTTTCAGCAAAATCAACTCCGGCATCATGCCTGATCGCCTTATCGCCCCGAACTCCCTTGGACTTGCACGCGAAGCGTCTTGCCGAAGAGGTGGATCAATTCCTGCTCTCCCGCCGGCGTCAGGTGAACGATACGGCTCTGCTTCTCACGCCTGATCCAATGAGCATCCAGAAATCGCTGGCATATAGCGGCTCCCAACGCCCCGGCCAGGTGATACTGCCTCTCCGTCCAGTCGAGGCAGCGCCGGGCGAATGGGCGCCGAGCCTTTCGCAAAGACTCCAGATCAATCTGCCATCGCGCCAGCAAATCCTCGCCGCGGCGCGTGACCTCGTACTCCTCTTCGCCACGCGGAAGCAGCAGGCGATGGTGTTCCAATGCGGCGCTCAACTTCACTCCCAACTCTCCTGCAAGATGGTCATAGCAAGTTCGGGCATAGCACAGGTCACGGTTGGTGATTGAGAGCGGGTATCGCTGTGCCGTCGAAATCGTGCCCAGGGCTTCAATGGCATGCGCGATATCGGGGCTGGCAATGCGGTAAAAGCGATGGCGCCCTTCGCGCAACACTCTGAGAAAGCCACCCGCGAGCAACTGCGCCAGGTGCATGCTGGCTGACTGTGCCGAAACGTTGGCTGCACGCGCGAGTTCGCCCGCGGATAAGGGACGCGCATCCAGCAGGGCTGTCAGCATTGCGGCTCTTGCGGGATCGGCGATCAGCGCTGCCGTCGAGGCGAGCGGGAATTTCGTGTTCATATGCCTAAGATAACTCGCCCTGGCTATCCATGTTTCAGCTCAGGCTGAAATGTGGACGTCGGCGAATCTGAGCAAATCCGTCAGATTGTCGCCGCGTAGAAGGATCCTATGGGTCCACTTCACAGCCTGCCCGGGCGGCACCTGATCGTCATTTGCTGGAGGCCGCGGCCCCACTACAATGTCAGTTCGACCTGTCTATGGAAACCCAAAGCGTCGCTACCCCGCCTCGCAAGTCTGCGCATCCCGCACTTCGAGCTTTGTGGATGGTGCTCGTCCTGGCTGTGTTGGCGGCCGTTGGCCTGGGAGTATGGGCCTATTCCACCGCACGCGCTTCCCTTCCCCAGCTTGATGGTACGATCACCATTAATGGTCTGTCCGCCCCGGTGAAGGTCATCCGCGACCGCCAAGGCGTTCCGCACATAACCGCCGCCACGGTGGAAGATCTGATCTTTGCTCAAGGCTATGTGACCGCGCAGGACCGGCTGTGGCAGATGGATATGACCCGCCGCTATGCCGCGGGTGAAATGAGCGAGATCCTCGGCCGGCATCTTCTTGAGCACGACCGTCGGCAGCGAGTCCTGGGACTAAAGCACAACGCCGCTGTAGCTCTCGCCGCTGCGTCGGCTCGCGACCGTGGCTACATCGAAGCCTATGCCCGTGGGGTGAATGCTTTCATCGACAGCCACCTTGACCGGCTTTCGCCGGAATTCCGCCTGCTGCATTACTCTCCCGCACATTGGAAGCCGGAAGATTCGTTGCTGGTGGGGGAAAACATGCATCAGCTGCTCAATTTCTATTGGGTCAATGAGATGCTGGCGCGTGAGCGGGTGGCTAACAAACTGGGGCCGGAGCTTGCCGCTGAGCTTTATCCCAACTCTTCCTGGCGTGATCACCCTCCCGGCGCGGAGTCCGCGAGTTTGGAAGAACAGCCGGAAAAGAAGCCGTCTCCGAAAGAGAAAGCTGCTCCGGCGCCACGTGCGGCTTACCACTTCCCTGTCGCGGTTGATCCCGGACTTGTTCCCGGTTCCAACAACTGGGTCGTCTCCGGCGCACACACTGCTTCTGGGAAGCCACTGCTTTCGAACGATATGCACCTGCCGCACCAGATTCCCAATGTCTGGTACGAGGCCCATCTGGAGGCGCCAGGAATCAACGTTGCCGGCGTGACCTTGCCGGGCCTGCCGTTTGTCATTGTCGGCCACAATCAGCGGATCGCGTGGGGCTTTACTAATGTAGGTCCTGCAGTCACAGATCTCTTTGTGGAAAGTTTCCGAGACGACGGCCAGTACCTAACGCCTGACGGGTGGAAGCAGCCCGAGCATCGCCGTGAAGTGATTCACATCAAGGGCGAGGCAGACGAGGCCCTCGATGTTGTAATCACCCGCCATGGGCCGATTATCACTCCGGTACTGCCGGGCGAGTCGCGCGAGCTGGCGCTCAAATGGGTGCTTTATGATCCAGCGGCGGTCCAGGCGCCGTTCTTCGATATCAACACCGCACAAAACTGGCAGGAGTTCCTGCAAGCCTTTGCGCGCTTCGGAGGGCCTTCCCAGAACGTAGTGTATGGCGACGTCGACGGTCACATTGGGTATCACGCGACAGGGCTGATTCCGATCCGCGCCTCCGGCACCAACATCACGCCCGTCTCCGGGATCGACAACACTCACGAGTGGACTGGCTACATTCCATTCGACAAGCTGCCGTGGGTCTTCGATCCGCCCTCGGGGATTCTCGCCACCGCCAACGGGCGCATCACGCCGGATGGCTACCAGTACTATCTCAGCGGCGAATGGGGTGGACCGCAGCGAACAGAGCGCATCTATCACGTCCTGCAATCGGGCAAGAAGTTCACCCCAGCCGACATGCTCGCTCTGCAGCTGGATATCTATTCGGATTTTGATCGTTTCCTCGCGCAGCGCTTCGTGTACGCCATCGATCACAACGCCAGTGCCTCGGCGCGGGCTCGCCAGGCTGCGGACATTCTTCGTAACTGGGATGGCCGCGTCACCATTGATTCAGTAGCGCCGAATCTCACCCGGAGTGGCCGTCGCCAGTTGACGCGAATGATCCTGGAATCACGCCTGGGAGCAGCCCCGGAGGAAGGCGATTCCACGATTGGCTGGCGTGATTATCACTGGTTCATGTCGCTGGTGTGGCTGGAGACGTTGCTCATGCATCAGCCGCAGAAATGGCTCCCGCCAGATTTTTCAAGCTACGACGACCTGCTCGCGGCTGCCATGGAAGCCACAGTTCAGGGCGCGCGCGCTCCCAAGAACCTGAACTCCTGGCATTGGGCCGACCGCATGGCATTGGCTCCGACGCATCCTGTATTTGGCAGTATGCCCATCATTAACCGATGGGCCGGGCCGGGCCGCCATCCGCAATCGGGCAATGGCTTCACGGTCAAGCAAGTGGGAGCGAACTTCGGTCCGTCGGAGCGCCTGACCGTTGATTTTTCCAACCTCGACGCATCCACCCTGAACATCGTGAACGGACAATCGGGACACATACTAAGTTCCCACTTCGACGATCAGTGGGATGCCTGGTACAACGGAACCACGTTCAACCTACCGTTCTCAGATGGGGCAGTAGCACAAGCGAAAGAGCACGAGCTGACGCTGGCGCCAGGCAACTAGTAGTCAGCAATCAGCAGTCAGCCAAAAGCAAGTTTTCAGTCGGGATTCTTGACGTCAACGGCGTTGCCCACAATATCCAGCTGGTGTCTCTCATCCAGCGGCGTGCTCGAGTTCAGGTCGTAGACCAGCAACTTTCCCCCCTCGATGACATACACCACGTTTCGTTTGTCGATGGCGGTGAAGCCGGTCACGTCTCCCGGAGTGCAGAAGAAAGATTGCGCTACTACACAGGGGGCGATGATTGCGGTCTGCGCTCCCGTATCAAAGACTGTGAGGCACTGGGGCGTCGTGCAAGTACGCGCCCCGATGTACAGCTTGGTATTGACCAGCAACATGCGTGTGTGAAAGCCATCAGTGATGGCCACTCCAGAGTTCGAAACGCTTAGGCTGCCCGTATTCACCACGTCCAACTTGCCCGCTGCACCCGCTGTGCCCGCCACATAGAGATTGCCCGATGTGTCCATGGCGCCGACGGTCGCCGCCGACACATTCACCGATGCTCCAGGCGTGTTGCTCGACATATCCAGGACAGTGACTTTAGCGGTAGTTCCTCCACATTCTGGACCACAGCTCAAGATGTATGCCTTCGTGTCGTCACTGCTGAAGACTCCGTAGACAGGCCGATCGAACCCGGGAACGGTCGTAGCGGTGTGGGCGCTGGTGTCGATGACCGCCATCGAATCCGTGCCATCGCTGAATGCCAATGCGCGGTTCCCGTTGTGGCTCACGATTACGGTTTGCACGCTGGGCACGGGAATGGTGGCCGTAAGCGCAGGCGTGCTCGTATCCAATACCAGCACCGCGCCATTAGGCGCGCCCGAGACCGGCTCGTTTCGAACAGCTGCTAAAGCAGTCTTGTTGTCGGACAGAAAGGCCATGCTTTCGGTGAAGCTGCCTAATGTAACGCTTGCGACTACCGTCTCGGTAGTATTGTCGATCACGCTGATGGTGTTGGTAATGGAGCCAAAGGTGAGAGTCTTAGTCTTGTCAGGGCTGAGCGCCATCAGCCCTACGCCGGTGCTGACGGAAATACCGGCGCTCTTGGTCGAAAATTGATCGTTGTTGGCGTCAATGATCTGCATGTTGAAAGTCTGCGAGTTACTGACAAAGGCGCGATTCGACAGTCCACTCACGGTCGCACTATTGGAATCCCCACCTCCGCAGGAAACCAGCCAAATCAGGCTGCAGATCATGAAAAAGGAAGAGACTGCCTTTACCTTCAACCCGGACTCCGGCGCCAGTTTTGGACTCAATTGCGGTGATCGCGAACTACAAATATAACAGAACGAATAGGAACCTCTTCCCCGGCGCCCACCGTGGAACTGGCAAGATTCCTCTCTGTCATTTAGATTCTTAGAAGCAGCTTGATTCTCTACGTTTCGGCCAACATCGACTTATGCCTACCGATTTCATCTCCCTCTTGAATCAGCGGCCAATCCTTTGCGATGGGGCGATGGGCACACAACTTTATGCCCAGGGGATTTTCATCACCCGATGCTATGACGAGCTGAATCTGTCGCAGCCCGAGATAGTGCACGAGGTTCACCAGAGCTATCTCCAGGCCGGAGCAGAGATCATTGAAACCAACACCTTCGGCGGCAACTCGTTCCGCCTCTCACGTTATAGCCTGGGAGACAAGGTTCGAGAAATCAATCTGACGGGCGTGAAGCTTGCGCGTGAGGCAGCAAAGAGTTTCGACGCGTTCGTCGCCGGTTCCGTGGGTCCTCTCGGGGTACGCATCGAACCCTTAGGAAAAGTGGCGCTGCAGGAAGCGCGAGACGCATTTGCCCAACAAATTTCCGCTCTTGTCGAAGGGGGAGTTGATCTGTTGATTCTCGAGACCTTCGGCTATCTCGAGGAATTACACCAGGCCATATTGGCCGCGCGCGACGTTAACCCAAAAATCCCAGTGGTGGCACAGGTCACCATCGATGACGAAGGAGTCTGCCTGGATGGCGCCGCGGTGGAGATTTTCGGTCCCAAGCTTACTGAGTGGGGGGCGGACGTCGTAGGCTGTAATTGCAGCGTAGGCCCCGTCGTTATGCTCGAAGCTGTGGAGCGCCTGCGCTCGGTGACCAATGCACCCCTCTCCGCTCAACCTAACAACGGCATGCCGCGGTCGGTAGACGGCCGAAATATCTATTTGTGCTCGCCGGAATATATGGCCAGCTACGCCCGAAAATTTGTGGCGGCAGGTGTGCGCTTGGTGGGCGGTTGTTGTGGCACAACTCCCGAGCATATTCGCGCCATGAAGGCAGCCTTGCGCGTTGGCGAGGCGCGGGCCAGTACCTTTCCCATCGTAACCAAACCGAAGGTTGAGGCGCCGTTAGAAGTCGTGCCTCTGGCTCGACGTTCGAACGTAGGCCGCAAGCTGGCCAGGGGCGAATTCGTCACCATGGTTGAGGTTGTCCCCCCCAAAGGCACGGATGTAATCAAGGAAATTGATGGTGCCCGCTACTTGAAATCCGTGGGCGTTGACGCCATCAACATTCCTGATAGTCCGCGCGCCTCGGCACGCATGAGCAACCAGGCGCTTGCCATTCTTATTCAGCAAAGCGTAGGCATTGAGACGGTGTTGCATTATACCTGCCGAGACCGTAACGTACTCGGCATTCAGTCCGACCTTTTGGGAGCTTCGGCCATCGGCCTTCGCAACCTGATCTGCATTACCGGCGATCCGCCCAAGCTGGGCAATTATCCCGACGCAACCGCAGTCTTTGACGTGGATGCCATCGGGCTGGTCAACATTGTTCACAATCTGAATCTGGGGCTGGATCTGGGCGGCCACTCCATGGGCAGGGGTACCAGTTTTGTGATCGGAGTCGGCGGCAATCCCGGCGTTCCCAATCTGGATGAGGAGATTCGACGCTTCGAGTACAAAGTCGAGGCGGGGGCGGAGTATGCGGTGACGCAGCCGGTCTTCGACATTGAGCTGTTGCTGAAGTTCCTGAAGCGCATTGAACACTGCCGGGTTCCAGTGCTGGCGGGCATCTGGCCGCTGACCAGCGTGCGCAATGCAGAATTCATGAAAAACGAGCTGCGTGTCTCGATCCCTGACGAGGTGGTGGCGCGCATGGCTCGTGCCAGTAATCCCGAAGAAGCGCGCTCCGAGGGAGTAGCCATCGCGCGTCAGATGTTGCTGGATCTCCGTGGTCTGGTTCAAGGCGCGCAGATCAGCGCTCCGTTTGGCAAATACTCGGCCGCTGTGGATGTCCTCGAAGTTCTTGGCACCGCCGAGCGCGCCAGTGTCTGAGAGAAGATACTTCAATCTCTTGCACTCCAAGCTCTCTGACCCGAGGTGTTAAGGCACCCCTGCTCAGTGACCATTTATAATAAGTAATTCCGCATGCCGTTTTGCTTCCTCCTGTGGGCTGCTTCGGCGCCTGGATGCTGGAGGTCAACGGCTGCCGGCGGTTCCCTTTCAATGTCAATGGAGAGCATTGTTGTCCGTGGGGCTCGGGTTCATAACCTGAAGAACATCGACTTTGAAATCCCCCACAATACCCTGACTGTGGTGACCGGCGTCTCCGGCTCGGGGAAATCTTCGCTGGCCTTTGACACGATTTATGCCGAGGGTCAGCGGCGCTACGTGGAATCGCTTTCCGCCTATGCGCGGCAGTTCCTGGAGCGCATTGAAAAACCGGATGCCGACCTGATTGACGGCATTGCCCCCGCAGTCGCGATTCGCCAGAAGAACTCCACTCGCAATCCGAGATCGACGGTCGCGACCGCAACAGAGATTTACGACTATCTGCGCCTGCTGTTCGCGCGCGTCGGCCGCACCTTTTGCTCGCAGTGCGGTCAGCAAGTGAAGAAAGACACGGTCGACGAAGTAGCGGATGCGGTGCTTGCTCTGCCCGAGGGGACGCGTATCCAGATCCTGTTCCCCCTCCAGTTAACTGCCCCGCCGCCTCAACTCGAAAAGAAGGGACGCGGGCGAAAGAAAAATTCCGCGCCGCAGCCATCGCAGGCTGACTTGCTGAAGATCAAGCTATTCGAGTTGCGCAAGCGCGGCTTCAATCGGCTATATCAGAAGGGGGAGATCTTCGAATTCTCAACCCCTGAGTCTTTACTAAACGTAGACTTCAACCAGCCGGTATTTCTGCTGGTCGATCGTCTGTCGGTCTCGCCGGAAATTCGTTCGCGGCTGGTCGACGCTATTGAAACTGCCTACCGCGAAGCCAGCGAAGTCACTATTGAGGCTTTCACCGCTGACGGCGAGCCGAAAGCCTTCCGCTATTCGCAGCGCTTCGAATGCAAGAAGTGCGGGCTCAGATACGAAGAACCGGAACCGCGTCTGTTTTCTTTTAACAATCCGTATGGTGCCTGTCCCCGCTGCCAGGGGTTTGGGAATACCATCGATTTCGATCTCGATCTCGTAATCCCTGACAAGACGCTAACGCTCTCGCAGGGCGCAATCGAGCCGTGGACCAAGCCCAAATACAAGCCGTTCTACAAGGAATTGAAGAAATATGCCAAGCAGGTAAGCATTCCCGTCGACGTGCCGTGGTCTGAGCTTTCTGCTGAGCATCGCCAGATCATAGTGGATGGGGACGAAGAGTTTTGGGGAGTTCGCGGTTTCTTCGAACATCTTGAGCGCAAGAAATACAAGCTGCACGTCCGGGTATTTCTCAGCCGCTATCGAGGCTACTCGATCTGTACTACCTGTGGTGGCGCGCGGCTGCGTCCGGAGGCGCGGCTGGTGAAGGTCGCGGGCAAGGATATTTGTGACATCTGCCAGATGACAGTGGAAGAAGCCGCACAATTTTTCTCTACGCTCGAACTCTCGCCTAAGGAAAACGACATCGCCGGGAAGCTGCTGGAGGAGATTCGTGATCGTCTGCGTTTTCTCAACGAAGTAGGCCTGGAATACCTGACGCTGGATCGGCTGTCATCCACGCTTTCCGGCGGCGAAGCTCAGCGAATTCAATTAGCAACCTCGCTGGGATCGCGTCTGGTTGGCACTCTATACGTTCTCGACGAACCCTCCATCGGCCTTCACAGCCGCGACACCGAGCGCCTCATCAAAATTCTGGGCGACCTGCGAAATCTGGGAAACACTATCCTGGTAGTCGAGCATGATCCGGAAATCATGAGATCCTCGGACCGGATTCTGGATCTCGGCCCCGGGGCGGGTGAGCACGGCGGCCAGGTAGTAGCGGTCGGTACGTACGACCAGATCAAGAAAGCGCCGGGCTCGCTCACTGGCCGCTACCTGGCCGAGGAATTGCGGATCCAGCTCCCGGCGGCGCGTCGCGAGCCTGGTAAGGAAAAGCTTCAACTGATCGGAGCCAAAACTCACAATCTGAAGAATATCAATGTGACCATTCCGCTGAGAATGCTGGTCGCAGTGACGGGAGTTTCCGGATCCGGCAAATCAACCCTGGTCCATGATGTTCTCTACACCACCCTCGCTGCCGTCAAGCGGCAATCCAACGGCAGCGGACCTTCGCCCGGGGGGCTGGAAAAGCTCGAGGGTGCCCAACACATCGATGAAGTTGTTTTGGTCGACCAATCTCCGATCGGGCGCACGCCGCGGTCTAATCCGGTGACGTACATCAAGGCCTTCGATGCCATCCGCGATCTGTTTGCCTCGTTACCGGAGTCAAAGAAACGCGGATTTACTGCCGGGCACTTTTCTTTCAATATTCCCGGCGGCCGCTGCGAAACCTGCCAGGGAGACGGAACCGTTACCGTCGAGATGCAGTTCCTGGCAGACGTGGAGCTGATTTGCGAAGAATGCAAGGGCACGCGGTATAAGACTCAGGTCCTGCAGGTGCGCTACAAAGGCAAAAACATCCATGAAGTGCTGAATCTGACGGTGCGCGAGGCTCTGCACTTCTTCTCCGGTATCCCCAAAATCACCGACAAGTTGCGTGTGCTCGAGGAAGTGGGCCTCGGCTACCTGCGTCTGGGACAATCTGCCACTACTCTGTCTGGCGGCGAAGCCCAGCGCATGAAGCTGGCGGCGCATCTGCAACCGAAGCTGCGAGAACCAGTGCGCCACGAGCCGGAAGACGGCAGTGAGCGACCTCGGACCGGCCGAATCCTTTACATCTTTGATGAGCCGACTACCGGGCTGCACTTCGACGATGTCAGCAAGCTGCTGTCAGCTTTCCGCCGCCTGATCGAGACAGGCGGGTCGATCATCGTGATCGAACACAATCTCGACGTCATTAAGACTGCGGATTGGGTCATTGATTTGGGGCCCGAGGGTGGAGAGCGTGGCGGCTACGTGGTGGCGACTGGTACGCCCGAAGCCATTGCCAAATCTGCCAAATCCTACACGGGAAAATGGCTCGCCCGCATCTTATCTAATGGCTCCAGTAACGGGCGGCGCAACGGACTCAGAAACGGCGCCGCCGTGCAGAACTCTTACGTGGAGCAAGAGGCGGGTTAAAAGCGGAGAGGCTATCTCATAATTTGCCGAGGGATAAACGTCCGTTCCTCCCAGGGGCTAGAGCTCAGGATTTATGCAGCTCTGGAAGGCGCGGCTGAAGCCGCGCCTATCAAAACCGATTCATGAGATAGCTTCTGACTGTTAATTTCCGGGTCATGCTGAGCGAAGCGAAGCATCTCTGCATTTCGCGGCACAAGAATCTGGCAGGCTCATCTCCGTGCAGCGAGGTCAGGATTGCGTTAAAGCATATATCGCTGATCGTCGTTCTTCTCGTGTTTACCGCTTGCTCACTCGCTCAGTCAAGTCAGACGCACACCACGGTCCGCAAACACCGCGAGGCCGTTGACGATCCCATTGTCACTCCTGAGCTTCGCCAGGCGGAAGAGGCGCTCGACCATAAGGACTTCCCGGCTGCCGAGAAACTCCTCAATCAGGCGGTAGCTACCAATCCTTCCAACTATCGCGCCTGGTTTGACCTGGGCTTTCTCCTGAATGCCACTGGGCGGGAAAAGGAATCGATTGAGTCGTACCGCAAAGCTGTCACCACGAAGCCTGACTTGTTTGAGGCCAGCCTTAATCTGGGATTAATGCTGGCCAAAGCCGGAGATCCGGAAGCGGAAAAATACTTGCGAGCCGCCACTGCCCTGCAGCCCAGCTCGCAGCCGGAAAAGGGACTCGCTCGCGCTTGGCTCTCGCTGGGTCAGGTGCTCAAAGCCAGCAAGCCCAAGGAAGCACTGGCCGCTTTTCGACGTGCCGCCGAACTCGAGCCCAAGGATCCAGAGCCACACCTTTCCGCTGGAGTGCTGCTCGAACAGCAGAATGACTACGCCGGAGCAATGAAAGAATTCCAGCAGGCGGCGGATCTTGATCCAAACTCTGCCGAGGCGGTAGCCGGAGTGGCCAACGCCGCCATCAAGGCTCAGCAGCTCGACGTCGCCGAAGCCAGCCTGCGCAAATACCTGGCGCTTAATCCACAGAGCGCCACCGCTCACGTCCAGCTCGGCAGAGTGTTGGTTCTGCTGAATCGCGCTGGCGAAGGTCTGCCGGAGTTGGAGAAGGGTCTACAGCTTTCGCCTGGCGATCCCCCGGCGGAAAAGGAAATCGCCGCTATCTATACGCGTTTGCAGAACTACGATGAAGCTGCGCGTCACTTACAATCCGCCGTGCAAAGATCCCCCCAGGATCCCGAGTTGCGCGCCTTGCTGGGTGAATCACTGGTCAAGCTCAAGCGTTATCCTGAAGCGCAGGATCAATTCGTTCGCAGTCTCAAACTCAAACCCGACCAGGGCGATATTTACGGAGCGCTTGCCTTTGTAGCTTCACAGAACCAGAATTACCCCTTAACCCTTCAAGCCCTTGATGCCCGTGCCAAACTCTTGCCGGAGATCGCGAGTACCTATTTCTTGCGGGCAACCGCCTACGATCACCTGCGGAATTACAAGCTCGCCGCCGAGAATTATCATCACTTCCTCGAGGTGGCCGGCGACAAGTTTCCCGATCAGGAGTGGCAGGCCAAGCACCGGCTGATTGCTATCGAGCACAAGCGATGAGCGCGAGAACACATTTCATCATTCTGCTGCTGCTCCTGTCGGTTGCGGGGCTATCAAGTGCGCAGTCGCTGGAGGAGATGAAGGCTCGGGCAGAGGCTGCCGGCGGCACTAAACAGATCGAGCTTTATGCTGATCTGGCCAGGAAAGCTCTTGAGGTCGCAGATCAGGAATACACTTCCGGCAACGTGGCCCAAGGCCAGGCCCATTTTTTCGATTCGGCAACTTATGCGGAGAAGGCCAGCGAGGAAGCTCGACAGTCCGGAAAACGGCTGAAGCAAACTGAGATTTCTCTGCGCAAGCTAGCCGAGAAAATGCAAGAAATCAAGCGTTCTCTCAGTGTGGAAGACCGCAGTCCCATCGAGCCCGCTATCCAGCGGGTGGAGCAGGCTCGTAACAAACTACTGGAAAGAATGTTTGGCAAGGAGGCGAGGTGAAAATCGCGAAGCCCATTCTGGCGGCGAGTCTGCTTCTCAGCTCGGCCCTACCACCGATGGCACAGCGCCGCGATGCACTGACTGACGCAGAGAGCGATCAACTGCGCGAGGTGGCGCAGGAACCCCTGCAACGATTGCCCATGATCGTCAAGTTTGCCCGCGTCCGCTTGGACAAGCTCGATTATGTTCGTGCCGATCCCGCTGAGGAAGAGAAGAACAAGAAGATTCACGACCTGCTGGACGATTTCCGCAGCCTCATTGATGAGCTCGACGACAACATCGACGATTACAACTCCCGGCGTCTCGATCTACGAAAACCTCTGAAGCTGGTTGTTGAGGGCGAAACGGAATTTCAAAACCGCCTGCGTGCCTTCAAAGAAGCCACTGCCAAGGACGAGACTTCCGCGGCTCGCGAGTACGGCTTCGCGCTGCAGGACGCAATCGAAGCCGTCAATCTCAGCGTCGAGGATGCCCGCAAACTACTCGCGGAACAGACTGAGCTGATGAAAGCCAAAGAGAAGCGCGAAAAAGAAAAGGAAAAAGCGCGGTGAAGCCGGCCCTGCTGGAAACCTTTGAGACTGCCTACCGGGAGTTGCGTCCTCGAGCTGCCATACCCCAGATCCGGGTCGAGTTCTTTCCCTTTGCCAATATCAACAACACTATCCGGCTACGAGACGGCGTCCTGCTGGTCAGAATTTCGGATTTGCTGGAAGGTGCGCCGCAAAGTGTTCTCCACGCCATCGCCCATATTCTTCTGGCCAAGATCTACCGCAAGCCCATAGCGGATGCGCACGCGGTTCGCTATCGGCGACACATCGGCAGTCACGAGATTTCCGAAAAGGCTCATCTGCTGAGGGGCATGCGCGGCCGCAAGAAGATCGAGGGCGCTTTAGGGAACGTATACGACTTGGAGGCGATTTTTGAGGACTTGAATTCACGTTTCTTTTATGGGTTGCTGGCCCGTCCGCAAATGACCTGGAGCCAGAATCACTCCCGCAACGCACTTGGCCATTACGATCCTGCGCACAATACCATCGTGGTCAGCCGCGTTTTTGACCATGTCGATATTCCCAGATATGTCGTGGAATACATCGTGTATCACGAAATGCTGCACTTGAAGCATCCTGTAAAACTGCGCGGCAGCCGGCGCTGCGTCCATTCGCAGCAGTTTCAGGAAGAGGAGAAGCTCTATCCGCAGCTGGCAGAAGCGAAGAAATTTCTGAAGCTCATCTGACCAGTAGTATGCCTGCGCACTACCTGGAAATCGTAGCAGTTTGGAGAAGCGGATGAGCCCCGCACACGCTCTTGTATTGACATTGATGCTGATTGCATCGTGCGCTTCTGTGCAAGCCCACATGGAGTACCGAGATATGCGTATCCTGAGCAGTGGCGACATCGGGTTCATCCATGCGCTCCAGGTTCACCGGCAAGCTGAAGAATGGTCAGCCATGGGATTTCTGGTTACGCGCAACCAGCGGGGTGCAGAAAATCAATGGCACATTGGCTGATCGTTCACGATCACATCTCGGTTCCCATCGACTTCGAAACCGGCAAAGCGGTGCTGAACCTCAAGCCCTGAAGGCGTGCCTTTTACCTTATCGGACCTTCGATCTTTCAACGTGCCGCCGAGCTCCTGGATTTGGCGACGATTTCGTGTACGGGCTTATTATCTGCATAGACGCGCCATTCCTTTACTAAGTCCTGTTCCACCACGGCAAACCAGGCGGCTGGAATACGCCATTGGTTTTCCGGTGGAAGCTTTCCGTTCGCGGCAATCGTTCCTCCCGCTGCTCCGAAAATACCTACTAAATTTTCCTGTTGAAACACCTTTTCGTGAGAAACCCAGTAGTCAGGGCAAAGCGCGTAATAAGCGCGTAATAAGCGCGTCATGCCGTCCGCATCTTCTCGCGGCCTCGAACAGCCTGTCCCAGCGAATCGATGAAGATGTGGTCTTCCGTCATCATCGCCGAGAGCTGGTCAACATTGTGCTCGTTAATTAACTCCAGAAACCGCAACACCGTCTCAATAGCACTCATTCTCAGCCTCGCTGCCACGTCGCCCGATCACCATTCGCATTTGCTTCTTGCTCGATTTCCCCTTCATTTCTACCGACACTTCCCCCGATCGTCATTCTTGCCAAACCCGACCGACTCTAGTTCATGCGATCCGACTTCCTACTTCGCCAGCTCTCTCTTCTTACTCGCCGTTGACCCGCTTCGCCCGCAGAGCGTATCATCTTAAGTTGAAATTGAAATTCATTTTCAAAAAAGTCCAGCTCGCTCTTGAACCGTTAATCCCCGTTATTACTTGAGGATCACAGTTCATGCTCCAGGCCCTAGTCGTTACCCTGCGTGAGGGTGTTGAGGCGGCCCTGATTGTAGGGATCGTTCTCGCCTATCTCAGCAAGATCGGTCGCCCCGACCTCAAGCGCTTCGTCTACTCGGCGCTCGCTGCGGCCTTTGTGGGCAGCCTCACGGTAGCAGTCGTGCTCTCCCGCCTCCGACTCAACCAGGACATCTTTGAAGGCTGGATCATGCTGGTGGCCGCGGTCTTTGTTGTCACCATGATCATCTTTATGATGCGCACAGCCTCGCGCCTAAAGGGTGAAATCGAGGCTCGCGTCGGGTCGCTCGCCTCGACCGGCTCTAAAGTCGGCCTCTTTGCCTTTGTTTTCCTGATGGTATTGCGCGAGGGAGTAGAGACCGTGCTCATTCTCTCGGCCGTCTCCCTGAATTCTTCGGACCTGCAGAGCTTGCTGGGTACCCTCATCGGGGTGTCGCTGGCTGTGCTCTTTGGTGTCACATTCGTCAAGGGCAGCGTACGCATCGATCTGCGCAAATTCTTCCGTGTGACCACGGTCATTCTATTTTTTGTCGCATTTCAGCTTTTGATTTCCGGCCTGCATGAACTTTCTGAAAACGGCGTGCTTCCCTCTTCCCGCCAGGAGATGGCCCTGGTTGGTCCCATTGTGCGCAACGATGTCTTTTTCTTTGTCACAATTCTCGTGTTGGCGGCAATGATGGTGCTGTTTGAATATCGCCGGCGCCAGACGACATCTCCGATCACCGCCTCGAATGCGGAGCGTCGCAAGGCGGAGCTAGGCTTTCGGCGCGAGCGCTTATGGATGGGTGCGGTCTACGTCACCTCGTTCCTGTTCATCCTGCTGGTAACCGCCGAGTTCATCTATGCCAAGAGCACTACTTCCCTTTCGCCCGCAACGCCGGTTGTATTCACGAACGGCGAAGTGCGAATTCCAGTGAAGGATGTCGGCGACGGCGATCTGCACCGCTACTCAGCACAAATCAACGGCACCGAAGTGCGTTTTTGGATCATGCAGAAGCCCGACGGCAAATTTGCTGCCGTGTTTGATGCTTGCACAATTTGTGGTCCCGCTGGTTTCTACCGCGGCGACAATGGCGTGATCTGTAAGAACTGCGCGGCGCCTGTCAATCTGCAATCCGTGGGGAAGCCAGGCGGCTGCAACCCCATCCCGCTCGATGCCGCCCAACAAAACGGAGACCTGGTTATTCAGGAAGCCGCGTTCAGCGCGGGAGCACACTGGTTCAAGCGCTGAGATTTAAGTACGAAGTACGATCGGGTGAAGCACGAATTGGGCATCCGTCGTTATGGGTTTTATTTCTAACTTCAGCCGATCTGATTTCTAACTTGCTTCGCCCGATCTGACTTTCACACTTGAGATTGGGTGCTGACTAGTGATTGCTTATGTTTGTTCGCCTCGTTTACGAATCCTTTCGCCGCCAGCGGCGCAGGAAGCTGCTGGCTGGAGCGGCAGTGAGCCTCGGGATCGCCGTCGCCACGGCGATGATCGCCATCGCTACTGACGTTGGCGACAAAATCAGCCGCGAGCTTCGGGCCTACGGCGCTAATCTGGTCGTCTATCCTGATACCAAGACGCTCGCTGTAAACGTGAACGGAGTCGATCTCAAGCCGGTTGGGGAAACTGAATTTCTCCGCGAGTCGGATCTGCCGGCGATCAAGGGCATCTTTTGGCGCAACAATATTGTCGGTTTTTCGCCGATGCTTCCGGTCGACGTTAAGGTGGGCCCGCAGCAGCGCTCAGTTCGCCTGATCGGCACTTACTTCCGCAAGCAGCTCTCTTTTGGCAAGGATAACTTCGTCGCCGGGGTAGAGATGACGCACCCCTGGTGGAAGGTTGCCGGATCATGGCCTGGGGATTCGCCCTCGAATCCGTCTGACCGTGAAGCTGGGGACAGGCGGAATCGCCTGTCTCACGCGGCTGAGGTTCTTCTCGGCGAAACCCTCGCACATCAACTCAGCCTGAAAGCCGGCGGCAACATTCAAATTGCTGATCGCCAGCTTAACGTCAGCGGGATCCTCTCTAGCGGCGGCGACGAAGATGGCGCCATCGTCGCCCCACTCGCGCTGGCGCAAGACATCCTTCATCAGCCTGGTGCGGTCGGCCAGGTGTACGTCAGCGCGATCACTAAACCGGAGGACGATTTCGCGCGCCGGGATCCCAAGACCATGTCGCCGGAGCTGCGCGACCGTTGGTATTGCTCTCCTTATGCCACTTCCATTGCATTCCAGCTGCAGGAAGCAATTCCTCACTCCCGTGCAGAGCAGATTCGCCAGGTCGCGCAGAACGAAGGGCGAGTGCTGTCGCGAATTCAAGGCCTCATGCTGCTGATGGCCCTGGCCGCGCTGCTGGCATCTGGCCTGGCTGTCTCTGCGGCGATGGCAACGGCCATCCTCGAGCGCCGCACCGAAGTTGGGCTCATGAAGGCACTGGGAGCCAGCAACCGCGCCATCATTTCTCTCTTTTTTACTGAGGCTGGTCTGCTTGCGCTCTCAGGGGGAGCTATTGGCTACGGATTCGGTTCGTTGCTGGCGCATCAGATCGGACGGTGGGTATTCGATTCGCGAATCAACGTGCAGCCTGTGCTGCTTCCGCTGGTGATTGCGATTGCGGTGCTGGTGACTTGTGCCGGAAGCGCCCTCGCCATCCGTCGCGCGGTGCATTACGATCCCGCTCTCGTGCTGCGAGGTGATCTGTGAAAGCGGGCGGCCAGCGGCGGTCAATGTTCCTGCGCATGTTGCTGCGCGCGTGGCTGGTGCAGCCCGGTCGTATGGCCTTGGCGTTCCTGGCGGTAGTCATTGCGGCCAGCATCGTCAGCACTAGCTTCAATCTCTACCTCGGCTCTCAGACTAACCTGCTGAGTGAATTTCGTAACTACGGGGCCAATGTGATCGTCACCGGCAGGGATGGTGGGCAGCTACCGGTAGCTGCCCTGGATCGCATGCAACCATTGCTGCCGCCCGGCAGTCTTGCGGTCGAATTCAGCTATGCCGTCGCCCGAACCCACAGGGGCCAGGCGGTTGTGGTGGCCGGCGTGGATTTCGACAAGGTGCGCCAGCTGAACTCGTGGTGGTCTGTAAATCACTGGCCCCGGGCGGACCTCCCGGGCGCTTCCCTTCTGGGATCGCGCCTGGCACCGATGCTGTCGCCGAAGGGCGAGAGCTTCGAGCTGAGCTTTGACCACAGGTCCATCCAACTCGCGGGCGGCAGCGTCCTGCGTACCGGCGGTGACGAGGATCAGCGCGTCTATCTACCTATGCAAGAATTTATCGGGCGGACCGGCGTTCGGACTTCGGTGATCGAGATCGCGGTGAATGGGTCTCCGGAAGAGATCACAGCCACGCTCAGGGAACTGAGTGCCGCACTGCCTGAGGCTGACGTTCGGCCCATCCAGCAGATGGTCGATGCCGAAGCCAGGGTGCTGGACAAAACCCACGGGCTGGTGGCAGCATGCTCCACCTTGATCATCATCACCACAGTTCTTTGTATGCTGTCGACGCTCACCAGTTGGGTTCTCGATCGGCGCAAGGATTTCGCGGTCATGAAGGCTCTTGGCGCCTCCGACCGGTTGGTGAATCTATTTTTTGCAGCGCAAGCCGGCATCATGGGAGTTTTAGGCGGTTGCACCGGGTTCTTAATAGGAGTTGGCCTTGCTCAATGGATTGCCCGGGTCAACTTCCATGCCGGCATCGCTACGCGTCCCGCGGTCTTTCCGGCAATCGTGCTGGGCAGCATAGCTTTGGCGCTGGCAGCTACCGTGGTTCCGCTGTCATTATTGCACCGCGTTGAACCCGCGGCCATGCTCAGGGGAGAATAGGATCGAGAGAAAATGATCGAGCTTCGTCAGGTAAGCCAGCTTTACCCCGCGCGCGCCGCCGCAAACAAACACGGCGGCGAAAAGCCTGTTCCAATGCTGCGCGCTCTGGATCAGGTATCGCTGCGTGTGGAAGCAGGCGAGTGGCTGGCGGTGATCGGGCCCTCGGGCTCCGGCAAATCCACGCTCGTCAACCTGATCGGCTGCCTTCATCGTCCAACCTCCGGAGAGATCTGGCTCGATGGGCAAAACCTCTCCACCGTTTCTTCCGCAGAACGTAACCGTATTCGCGCGGAAAAGATCGGATTCATCTTCCAATCCTTCCATCTGATTCCCTATCTGACAGCCCTTGAGAACGTCATGCTGGCGCAATACTTCCATAGCCTGACCGACGAAGCTGAAGCTTTGGAAGCTCTAGAGCGCGTCGGTTTGAAAGACCGCGCACAGCACTTGCCGGCGCATCTTTCTGGCGGAGAGCAGCAGCGAGTCTGCATTGCTCGCGCACTGATCAACGATCCCAAGATCGTGCTCGCTGACGAGCCTACCGGCAACCTCGACGCCCGCAATGAAGAACTGGTCTTGCGCCTGCTGCGCGAACTGCACCGGCAAGGACGCACCATCATCATGGTTACGCATGATCCGCTGGTGTCGCGACTGGCGGATCGGCGGGTGGAACTGCATCACGGCCGCATCGTTACTCAGGAAGCCTTTGAGATGGGTGACGAGGAGCAGTTCGACGAAATTCTGGAAGAGATGTGGGTGTGGGAAGAAGCCGGCGCGGTCGCCGAAGTCGGCCTGATGGAGGTGCACGGCACACTGTCGCTGTCGATGGCGGTCGAGAAGATGACCGAGTTGGGTTTGGTCACCACCCGGCAGCACCCCGGGCACAAGCACGATTACCCTCCTGTCGTGAATCCCTGCCACGACACCCTGCGGCCAGCGGACAATCTGCCTGTTGATGGGGATCTGGTGATCGAGTTCACTGACAGAGGCCGTAAGCGCGCTGAGGACGTAATTCGCCGTCATCGCCTGGCCGAGCGCCTGTTCATCGAGAGCCTGGGCATGCAGAACCAGGAAGAGATTGCGGAGCAGGCTTGCAAATTCGAGCACATCCTTTCGCCGGAAGCGACGGAAAAAATTTGCTCTTTTCTGGGACATCCGGAGACTTGCCCACACGGTGCGACAATTCCGCCGGGGCCCTGCTGTAGTGGCCGTAGGATGGCCGGGGCCAAGGGCACGGTCACACAAAGCCACAAGCAACGTTAGGGCGCGGGACGGTGGCCCCCTCTAATTGCGTTTTTCGACTGTGCAAGTTCTTGCAGTCGTCGTTGCGATTTGTTTCATACATGCTTTTTTAACATTGGCGAGTCTTGACAGGGCTTCCTTCCGAGCGCATTCTTCCTTCCAATTCCCTATCTCGTGAAACATACCTCGTAAGGCCCCAAACCGAGTTGTCCGGCCACAGCACTAAAAGGAGGCAGTTGATGAACACAGGCGCCCAATCGTTGATACGTGTGTTTCTCCTGACCGCCGCGGTAGTGCTTCTAATATGCGCGGCTTGCTTGCCGGGGTGGGCACAGTGCACTACCCCGTGCACCGACGTTTACCAGGATACTTACTTTCTGAATAACAACACCGCCGTGGATGTGCAAATCGAGATCGTGAACCCCGGGTTGCAGGGAGGCCCCAGACTGCGCAGTACTCAGGGCTATCTCTGTGCCGACATCTACGTATTCGACGCACAGCAGGAAATGGAAGAGTGCTGCCACTGCCCGATTTCCCCCAATGGCCTGCTAGTGCTTTCGCTGAAGAACAACCTGGTGCAACATGTGCTCAGGCCGCCGACACCATATAACGGCGTGATCAAGATCGTTTCCGATGCGTACAGCAACTGCTCCGAGCTTGCTCCGGTGCCAACCCCGGACTTGAACGCCTGGGCAACCCACCTTCATGGGGCGGCTGGCGGAGTGCTGATTCCCACGGAAGCTTCGTTTACTTCCACGCCTCTGTCGCAGAGTGAGCTGAGCACGCTCGGCACTACTTGCCTGTTCGTGCAGCAATTGGGCAGCGGCGCTGGCGTTTGCACCTGCGGAACTGGCGGTTAAGCAGTCTAAGATTCCTCGGCAACGAGACCGCTCCTTTGGAGCGGTCTTTTTTTGCCCGTGTGGCGCGGACACTCCTGTCCGCGGGAGTTTGGGAATAGCGTTCTTGATCCGAAAGTCTGCCCAGCCACTCAACGTGCAGCTCGCTCGAGGATGCGAAACTGCTGGCCCGTTACCAGGAAGCGATGCGATAGCAGAAGAACGCCGCGCGCCTGGCTAAGGCCTGGGTCCCCGAGATAAGACCCCGATCACGTCCAATCCGAATATTGGACTTTCGGCCCTTATTGTTTGGGAGACTCTTTCGGCAGAGTTTTGGGATCATCGTTCTTTGGCTTGTTTTCGTAGATGGAGTATTCCTTCTGCGGCGGGTTCAGTTTCACTTCGATAATTTTGCTCGGCTCATTGATGTCATAGTCCTGCCCGAACGTCTGAAAGCCGGGCGCCAGTACCTGGATTCTCAACTTACCGTAAGGCACACTGTTGAACGCGGCATTGCCGTCGGAATCAGTCTTCAGTTCGATCCCGCCAGATTCCTGCTTCCCCTTCTTGTCTACCGGATGCAGAACGACAGCTGCGTTGCGTACAGGCTTACCGTTGCTCGCCCTGAGAACTTTGAAACTAAGATCGCAGGCTTTCGATTTTTCACCCGCAACCAGAGCAATCCCTCCCCAACTCAGGACAAGAATCAGCAGCAAGGCGAGAACCAGGGCACGAATCTTCATAGCTCAGAATTCTAAGCAGAGGTTTCCGGTGTTGCAATTCTCAGCCTGTGCCAAGCTTCCTCCGCGCGGACGTGAAACTGTAATTATCGCTATCGAAAATTGCGATGCATGTAATATACAGTAAATAAAGCTACTTACGTTGACTTCTGCCGCTTATGAGCTAGTTGTACTCAACCTCTTGACAAGTCCTGTGGCCTTTCTTTTAGAATTAGCACTCGATGGCGTGGAGTGCTAGTAGCTCCTCGACGCCGTCTGGCCAACTTCCCAAATTCCTAAACCAGATAGTTACCGCGAAAGGAGTCGCAAGCATGGCAACTAAGCTCACCCCCTTGCATGACCGGATTGTGGTCCGGCGTGTGGAGGAATCGGAAACCACCCGTGGGGGCATCATCATCCCCGACACCGCTAAGGACAAGCCCCAGGAGGGTGAAGTCATCTCCGTCGGCAAGGGAAAGATCAATGAAGACGGCAAGGTATTCCCCCTGGATGTAAAAGCAGGCGATCGCATCCTGTTTGGCAAGTACGCCGGCACCGAAATCAAGATCGACGGCGAAGACTTCCTGATCATGCGGGAAGAAGAAGTGCTCGGCATTCTCGAGGGCTCGCACAAAGGCAGCAAAGAGCATGCCGGAGCGCGCAAGTAGGCAGGAGCGGCCGGTGCTGGCGTGACCGCACCCGGACCTAAGAAGGCGGAATCAACCCGCCACGTATCTGCAGTTCAGACCGCGGCTTTGAGCCGCAAACACATTTGAAGGAGATTGGAAAACTATGGCGAAGCAAGTAGTGCAAGGCGAGGAGTCGCGTCAGGCGATTCTCCGCGGCGTCAATGTGCTGGCCGACGCCGTGAAAGTCACGCTTGGTCCGAAGGGCCGCAACGTGGTTATTGAAAAGAAGTTCGGCTCTCCCACCATCACCAAGGACGGCGTCACGGTTGCTAAGGAAATCGAGCTGAAGGACACGCTCGAGAACATGGGTGCGCAGATGGTCCGCGAGGTTGCCTCGAAGACCTCCGATGTTGCTGGCGACGGCACCACCACCGCAACCGTTCTGGCGCAGGCAATCTTCCGCGAGGGCGTCAAGACCGTTGCTGCCGGCGCCAATCCCATGGCTTTGAAGCGCGGCGTCGAGAAGGCGGTTCAGGCGGTTTGCGGAACCTATGACGAAGAGCACAGCAAATGGAATGGTGGAAAGCTCAATGACCTCTCCAAGCCGGTCGCTGGCGACATGAAGGCGATCGCGCAGGTGGGCACCATCTCCGCCAACAACGACGAGACCATCGGCAGAATTATCGCCGAGGCGATGAAGAAGGTCGGCAAGGATGGTGTGATCACGGTGGAAGAGTCCAAGACCATGGAGACCCAGCTCGATGTGGTTGAGGGCATGCAGTTCGACCGCGGCTATCTGTCGCCTTACTTCGTGACCGATCCGGAGCGGATGGAAGCCGTTCTGGAGAACGCCTACATTCTGATCCACGAGAAGAAAATTTCGTCGATGAAGGACCTGCTCCCGCTGCTCGAGCAGATCGCTAAGGGCGGCAAGCCGCTGGTCATCGTCGCAGAAGACGTGGAAGGCGAAGCGCTGGCAACTCTGGTCGTCAACAAGCTGCGCGGAACGCTGCAAGTCTGCGCTGTGAAAGCTCCTGGCTTCGGCGATCGGCGCAAGGCCATGCTGCAGGATATTGCGATCCTAACCGGTGGCAAAGCTATTACCGAAGACCTCGGCATCAAGCTGGAAAACGTGCAGATCAGCGACCTCGGCCAGGCCAAGAAGGTTACCGTCGACAAGGACAACACCACCATCGTTGAGGGTAAGGGCAAGCAGGCCGAGATCGAAGGCCGGGTGAAGGAGATCCGCAGCCAGATCGAGAAGACCACCAGCGACTACGACCGCGAGAAGCTGCAGGAGCGGTTGGCGAAGCTAGTCGGCGGAGTTGCGGTGATCAAGGTGGGCGCGGCAACCGAGACCGAGATGAAGGAGAAGAAGGCTCGAGTCGAGGATGCCATGCACGCCACCCGTGCTGCGGTTGAGGAAGGCATCGTTCCCGGAGGCGGCGTGGCCCTGCTGCGCTCAGCCGAGGCGCTGCACTCGATCAAGGTTGAGGGGGACGAGCAGATCGGCATCAACATCGTGAAGCGGGCGCTGGAAGAGCCCCTGCGCCAGATCGTCGGCAACGCCGGCGAGGAAGGTGCAGTCGTGGTGGGCAAGGTGCTGGAGTCCAAGGACGTCAATTTCGGTTTTAACGCCCAGACCGATAAGTTCGAAGACCTGGTCAAGGCTGGCGTCATTGATCCAACTAAGGTGGCCCGCACGGCGTTGCAGAACGCGGCTTCGATCGCCGCTCTGATGTTGACCACCGAAGCCCTGGTCTCGGAGATTCCGGAAGAGAAGAAAGCTCCGGCAGCTCCCGGCGGCCACGGCATGGGCGACATGTACTAAGAAGAGCTGACCGGCTTGAACCGGTGTGAAGGCCTGCTCCTCGGAGCAGGCCTTATTGTTTTGAAGTTGTCAAAACCGCCTTCCCACACCCAAATCAAGCAGGCCCTTGTGCATTTCTTGCCAGATGGGCTTTTCGATTTCGCTAGGTGAAATCGGGCTTGTACTGTATCCTGAGATTGCGTTTGACCTGAAGCGGTTGTGAGCAACTCCAAAAGAGTTCCTGCCCTGCAGTACCCTCCGGTTCTTCTCAACGTATTTCAAGCTAACAAAGGATGTGTGTAACAACATGGAACAAGGAACAGTAAAGTGGTTTAACGATGCCAAGGGTTTTGGCTTCATCACCCGTCAAAGCGGCGAAGATGTATTCGTGCATTTTTCCGCGATTCAGTCCAGCGGCTTTCGCAGTCTGCAGGAAGGTCAGGCGGTACAGTTCAGCGTCACCAAAGGCCCGAAGGGTTTGCAAGCGGAAAACGTTCAGGTTCTCTAGCCCGTTTCCCAAATGGCAAAGGGCGGCCAAGGCCGCCCTTTCGCATTGCTCATCGTTTTTGCTTTACGGTCAGGACAGCTGGTGTTTGATCCGGCTAGGGACGGGTTATCCCCGTCAGTGTAGACAGTTCAAACTTCACCCCATCTCACTTCGCCCGATCCCCGATCTTACTTGACCTACTTCACCGTGTCGGCGGTTTTTTCGGCGCCCTTCTCCACTCCGTGCCCTACATCCTGGGCGCCCTTCTTCACGCCGTGGCCCGTCTTCTTCGCGGCTTTCTTGGTGTCGGTGGCTGCGTCTTTGCTCGCGTCAGCAGTTTTGTCTGCCGCCTTTTCGGTGGCGTTTGCCGTCTTATCGGCGGCTTTCTTGGTATCGCTGCTCACATCCTGCGCGGAGACCAAAGAAACCACGCCAAGCACGAATATTGCCAACACTGTTGCCAATGTGCGTTTCATTTCGGTTTTCCTTTCCGGATTTCGGATATGAAGTGGGTGAGAAGATTAGAGCACGACAGCAGGATGTGCGGCAATCCCACCAACAAGTACCAAGAGCTCTTGCGTGATCTCGAAACACGGAACGATTACTTCTGATCACCCGATCGTACTTCTCACTTCCGCGATCACCCGATCTTACTTAACCAGATATTCCATGGCCTGCTCACGAGTCTTGAACAGTGGAATCTCGCGGGCTGAGAACGTGCGCAGAGAATCGTGCAAGGCCTTGGGCAGGTTATCCGTCACCACCCAGGCAGATCGTTTCAAATGTGGGCGATTGCGCGCCGCATCCACCTTAATGTGCTCTACTACTTTGCGATTCAAAGTGGCCTGGCTGAAATCAGAGAGCAGGAGCACCGATCCCAAAGGTTCTTTCTGAATGAGATTGGAGGCGTAATCGGAGTCCGACATTACTTCCTTCGCGCTGGTGCCGGTGTGATCGATCAGCAGGATCCGGTGACCGAGATGATCGATAAAACGAACCCGTTCCATCGCCGGTCCTTTACGGGCTGCGGGAAAGGACCCCGTGTCGCCGAGAGCCAAAGCAGCCTCCTGGAGGTGCAAAGTTTACTGCATCGCGGCAGCTGCGCAACAAGCTTTCTTGGCGAGCCAGAAGCCAGGGTTTCTTCGGATCTATATCATTGCTTTTGCCTCACAGAAAAACCCATAAACCGAATTTCACCGGTAGGAAAAGAATCCTCCCTGCCTGCCAGCGATAGCTGATTTTCGCTGGCAATGATGACGAAGTCTGGTAGTGTTTTTGGGGAAAACTGACCTTGGCAAGGCTCGGTTAGGCCGCTCTGAGCTTGGGCCAGGCCACTCAGCGAGGCTTGCTCCGCTGATTACAAATGGCTTTGCGGCCATCGATATTAACCTTCCGGCCGGAACCGGCACTCGACATCGAGTGTCGCCCTCTCAGGAGAATTCTTATGGGATTGATGGACCAACTCACGGACGTCCTCAAGCAATATACGGGCGGTAGCGCGACCCAGTCCGGTGATGTGACACAGCACTTCGAGCAGGCAGCGCAAGCCATGCCCTCCAGTGCTATCGCGGACGGCCTGGCCGCTGCCTTCCGTTCCAATCAGACACCGGCGTTTGGGAACATGCTGAGTTCCCTGTTCGCACAGTCCAATGGGGATCAGCGGGCCGGCATGCTCAATCAACTGATTGCCTCGGTCGGGCCCGGTGCGATCACATCTCTTCTTGGTGGCGGAGCGTTGGCAGGACTCCTTGCGGGCGGCAATCAGATCACCGCAGCACAGGCCCAGCAGATTTCGCCGGAAGCGGTGCAACAGTTGGCGGAGCACGCCGAGAAGGCGGACCCATCCATTATCGACAAGGCCAGCGCGTTCTACGCCCAGCACCCGGCACTGGTGAAGACGCTCGGCGGCGCCGCGCTTACCATCGCCATGGCGAAGCTGGCGCAACGGCAATCGCAAGGGTGAGCAAAACGCCTTAGCGCAACGGGCACGAAGGAATACTAAGGAAAGAGATCTAGTGAAGGGCCAACTATGGCCAAGAGCGTAGCCGTGCATCTTTAAGAGCTCTTGGCCTGAGTTTCAGACTCCTTCGTGGTCTTTTGGGTCCTTCCGGGTAGTCTCGGTTCTGCCGAAAAAGCTTCCATTCCCACGGAAATTCCTGCATGCCCGACTTCCGCATTCATCGCACAACTTACTGAGGCTAGATGGGTTTAAAGGGTAGGCACCTTGGCAGCAAAGTTGCTTTCCTTAGTGTCAGGTTCTCGAATCTTAGGAGTGCCCGATGTCTGAAGAACGCCCTCAGATCCAGGTTTCTCAGCGCACCATCTCGCCTGCGATTGCCTTAGTTGTCCTTCTCGCACTGATATGCTCGATTGCTTATGGGTTTTATCAGCATGGCATGGCTAAGCAGCTGGCGGCGCAGAACGATCAAATCAATACGGCGCTGAAAGACACGCACAGCCAGATCGAAGCGCTCAACGCCCGCCTGAATTCGCTCACCGTACCTGTTCAAGCGAAGCCTCTGCCGCGTGCGGCTTCTTCCTCACAAGCTCGGAGCCTTAAGCCTACGGCGTCGCGTCACCGGCAAGCTGACGATCCGCGCTGGAAGCAGTTCCAGTCGCGTCTGGATCAGCAGGGACAGGATATCCAGTCCACTCGGCTTGATCTGGCAAGCGCCCGCACCGAATTATCGGGATCGATCGCGAGGACCCACGGTGAGCTAGTGGCTTTGCGGAACAAGGGAGAGCGCAACTATTACGAGTTCGACATTAACAAATCGAAAGAGTTTCACCGCGAAGGGCCGGTCGGGGTTCGGTTGCGGAAGGCCAACACCAAGCATAAGTATGCCGATCTCGACCTACAGGTTGAAGATGCCGATCTTTCCCAGAAGCACGTGAACCTGTACCAGCCCGTGATCTTCTATCCGGCTGACAGCCGCCAGCCGCTGGAGCTGGTCATCAACGCCATCAGCAAGGATCACATCCACGGGTACCTGAGCACTCCCAAGTACACCGCTGCCGAACTGGCTGCAATGGCTCCGGCTGACAATGCTTCCAACAGCGCTTCCGGGAATGATTCCTCCGGCAGCGCTGCAACACAGTCCGCGTCCAGTACGCCCGATACGACCACAGTGCATCGGCAGCGCCTGGAGCCGCCGAGATAGGCCGTTTGCATTTTGGGAGCGGTCGCCTTAGACCGGGACCGGTCTTAATTCGCGCGCCAAGGTCGATTGGGAGCGCTGTCGAGAGCCGTCAGACAACGCTCCTTCTTGCAAGACCGTTCCAGATTGCATGATATGGATCAGCCCACTGGTCCCGCAAAGCTCTGTATTGGACACGCTATAAGCGTCCATCAGCGGAACTGGTCTTGTATTTCCATTTTCGCTCATGCAGGATTCAAGCCTGATGTCATGAGGAACCGAAGATCGACAACACTGTCTTATTGGCTTCCTTGGCAAGATACTCAGGAGGAGCATTGGACTCTTTTGCAGGTCCTAGAATTGAGCGGCTGACGTTTGCATTTCTCCTGCTTGTTGCAGATTCAGTTGCTCAAGCTCCAAGTCCCGCCGTTCTTCATGTAGGCGACCTCCAAGTGCAAGGCAGGACGCTTAAGCCATACAACAACCAGTGGCACGTTTCCCTTCATAAAGTGGACGGAACTCCGCTCGCAGAAAAAGCCGTGTGGAAGGACGAATTAAGACTGCTTCAGAAAGCGGGATCGGAACAACTGGAGCGCACTCAGACTGCGGTGTTTACCAAAGATGGATTGAAGGTTGGCGAGACGAAAACGGTGAACGTATGCGACCGCAACACGCTCGCACCCATCAGCCGCTACTACTCAAGGCACGCCAGCGTGCCTGGGCAAGAGGAAGAAACCCAAGTTGAGTTCCACGGGCGTCAAGTGCGATTCAGCCAAAACAAGAATGGGTCCAATTCGACGAGCACCCAGGAGCTATTGGAACCAGTTTTCGATTTCTTTGGGGGTATGTATGGGATTCTATTGGCTGCACTTCCTCTGAAGCGGGGATTTGCGGGACAACTGCCATCCCTCGACGAAGATGGACCACGTCTGGAATGGATAACGTTTCAGGTAGGCGATCAGGAAGAAGTTGAAGCCGGTCAGCAATCCAAATTGCGGGCTTGGGTTGTGAATGCAGCAACCAAACAGGGTCCAATGAAGTTTTGGATTAGCCCGGCTCCTCCTTACATCATAAAGCTGGAATACACACAGAACGATGCCGGCCTGGTTTGGACGTTTAGCATGTCTTAGGACCCCTTCGAGACGCTCTCGACAAAAAATCCTCGCCTACCTCCATTTTTCCCCGCCAGCGCGCATCTAACCGGGTTAAATAAGAAAACTGGATCTTGAGGATTCTCCGACTCTTATGCCAAGGCCCTGGCATCGGCTTGTGATTCTGTGTCTGTTTGTGCCCGCCGCGCTTATGCGCAGCCAGCAAGTCCCCACGTTTTCCGCCAGCGTTAAAGTCGTGAATGTGCTGGCCACGGTGCGCGAGAAAAAGGGGCCGATCGTCAAGAATCTAACGAAGGACGATTTTCTTTTGGAAGAAGACGGACGCCCACAGATGGTTCGCTACTTCGCCCAGGAGACCAATCTCCCGCTCACCCTGGGCCTGCTTGTGGATACCAGCCTCAGTCAGCGGCGGGTGCTGGAGCAGGAGCGTACCGCTAGCTACAGTTTTCTTGATCACATGCTGCGCGAGAAGGACCTGGCCTTTGTCATTCACTTTGACCGGGAAGTGGAATTGCTTCAGGACCTCACGCCTTCGCGGCAAAAGCTGGAAGCGGCGCTCAGCCTGCTGCAGACGCCCGAACCCATGCGCCGCAGCGTCAGCACAGGCGGGCCGTGGCCCGGGCCGGGTCCCACGGGCGGGCCGGTCCCGAGTGGCGGCCATCGCGCGGCCGGTACCTTGCTCTACGATTCCGTCTATCTTGCCTCCGACGAACTCATGCAGAAACAGGAGGGTCGCAAGGCCTACATCATCCTCACCGACGGGGTGGATATCGGCAGCAAGCTCACCCTCGAACGTGCAATCGAGTCCTCGCAACGGGCCAACACCATTGTGTACAGCATCCTGTTCTCCGACGAATCAGCTTACGGCAACCCTGGCGGCTTCGGCGGGCACATGGGCGGTATGGGCCGTCACGGCGGATACGGGTATCCTCGATTCCCACAGCCTCAGCACGCAGACGGTAAGAAGGTACTGGAGCGAATGTCAAAGGAAACCGGCGGCCGCATGTTTGAGGTTTCCAAGAAGCTGCCGATTGACCAGATTTACGCCCAGATCGAAGAAGAGCTGCGCAATCAGTACAACCTCGGTTACACACCGGAGCGCGCGGCGGGGACCGCTTCGGGCTACCACAAGATCCACGTGGCTACTAAACAGAAAGACCTGATCGTGCAGGCGCGAGACGGATACTACGCCGAACAGTAGTGCGGATTACACTCGTGGACACGATCCTCCCAATGTAGATTGGACTCTACGGTAAAGACCGTATAGCCTCGTCGTGTCGGCGGCCTCTAGCATCAAATTTCGACGGAAGAATTCAGGCTTCATTCTGATATGAGCACCACGGAAATCCCTGCCTCCTCCAGTTCGGCGTCTGCGTATCCGCCGTCAACCGCATCCGCGCATGTTGTCCAGTTTTACGGGGCTGATGAAGCTCTGATGGAGAACTTATTGCGACTGGTGGGCACCGCGCTGGTCGAGGGCGATGCAGCGGTGGTGATTGCTACGCAGGCGCATCTCAAGGAACTCGCTGCCAATTTGAGCTCTCGCTGTCTCGATCTCACTCAGGCCTTGCAACAGGGCAGCTATGTACCGCTGGACGCATCGCAAACGCTTGCGGAATTCGTGGTGGATGGCAGGCCTGATCGGGCCCGGTTCCTTGACTATATGGGAGGAATCATCGCGCAGGCAGCCAGGAGTTCGGGTAAGGAGCACCCGCGAGTGGTTGTCTTTGGAGAGATGGTTGCATTGCTGTGGGCGGACGGCGACTCGGAAGCGGCGATCCAGCTCGAGCAGTTATGGAACGATCTGGCGAAAGGCCAGCCATTCGTTCTGCATTGTGCCTACCCCCTCGCGGACTTTTACCGTAGCGAGCATTCTGAAGCTCTACAGAAAATCTCCGCCGAGCACACCGCGGTGCTACCTCATGAGAGCTACACTGCGCTGACCGACGAAGGCGCACGGCTTCGCACGGTGGCCCTTTTACAGCAGAAAGCACAAGCCCTTGAACATGAACTTGTCTTGCGGCAATTCGAAGCGCGCTTCCGGCTCTTTGTGGAAGCCGTTCAGGATTATGCCATCTTCATGCTCGATGCCGACGGACGGGTAGCCAGCTGGAATGCGGGAGCGCAACGGCTAAAGGGTTACCAGGCCGAGGAAATTATCGGAAAGCATTTCTCCGTTTTCTACCCGGAGGAAGATCTCAAGTGGGGCAAGCCCGATTGGGAGCTCAAAGTCGCCGCCAAAGAAGGAAGGTTCGAGGACGAAGGTTGGCGCGTGCGCAAGGACGGTTCTCGCTTCTGGGCGAACGTGATTATCACCGCTCTCAAAGATTCGGCAGGCAACTTGATCGGCTTCGGCAAAGTCACCCGCGATTTTACCGAGCGCATGCAGACGCAAGTGGCACTGCAGCGCGCGAAAGAAGAACTGGAGAGGCAGGTTGCTGAAAGACAATCGGCGGAACAAAAGCTCCGGGATTCCGAAGCTTCCCTTCGCCGTCTTTCCTTGCATCTGCTGCGCACCCAGGATGAAGAGCGCCGCCGCATCGGAAGAGAGCTGCACGACACCCTCGGCCAATACTTGGCGGCTTTGAAAATCACGTTGGATTCGTTCTCTGCTTCAGCCTCGGACCAGCAGCTCACTGACACGATCGCGGAATGCCTGCATTTGACCGGCGAAGCCATTCGCGAGATGCGCACCCTTTCCTACCTTATGTATCCTCCGATGTTGGAGGAAATGGGATTGAATTCAGCCATTGGCTGGTATCTGGAAGGGTTCACAGAGCGCAGCCAGATTCAAACCACCTTGGAGGCCCCTGCTGACTTCCGCCGCCTTGCTCCGGATGTGGAATTGACCCTGTTCCGAGTGCTGCAGGAAGCATTGACCAATGTCCACCGTCACTCCGGCAGCTCCACCGCGCACGTCAGGTTGTTCGTGGAGAATGGAACTGTGGGGCTGGAAATTAAAGATCACGGGAAAGGGATTCCGCGGGACATGCTCCAGGCCGCGAGCCCCGATTGCCCTACCAGCCGAGGTGTTGGGTTACGAGGAATGAAGGAGCGCCTTCAAGACCTGGGTGGCAGCCTGCAAGTCTTAACCAATGGCGGAACCACGATACGCGCCCTGGTTCCTGTGAAATAGTCCTGCGCACTTCGCAGTTCACATCGCCCGTTCCAGCTTTGCCGCCGAGTCCATCCTGAGCGAGGACCGGGTACACCGACTCCGGTCCGAGTCGAAGGGCCTGCGTCTACCCTCTTGTCATCACGAGCGGCCAAAGGCCGAGGGATCTGCAGTTCTCTTCCCAATAGCTTGACTCGTGACAATCAATTTACATATCAGAGACAACTGACGCACATCGCCAGCCTTAGCCTGCTGTAAATACATTTCGACATGGCGGGTCTTCCCTCCCCCTTCTTTCGGAACCCGGCACATGTCCAAAGCGCATGCCGAGAGTCTTCTGCCGCTCAATGCCTTTCATTTTTCTGGTGTTTGTGGTCCTGTCGAATGCTCTAAGCGATTCCACTCAGAGAAGCTCGCCACTCCACATCAGGGAAATTTCCTTCGCAGAAGCGGCGCCGGTCCTGAAAGATGAAGATGTAGAGAAAGCCATCCCTCCCGAGCTCAGAGATCAGGATCCAAAACGATTGCAAGCCCTGTGGCCGCAGTGGGTAAAAGCACGTGACGCAGAGACCCGCCGCCGGCTAGCCACAGGATGCCAGGACTCACTTGTCAACCTGCTGCTGTTTGGAACGTCATACACTCGCCAGCCGCGCCTCACTCCCGACCGTTTGTGGGCACTCCGAGAGAATCCCGAGACCCGAAATGCATTGTTACAAGGACGGATCCATGATCTGGTGGTAGCGTTGAACCGGCCGCAAAACAACGAGCGTCTTCAATTCATGCGCCGCTTTCTGGAAGCGAAAGGTTATGGGTTTCAGAACCCAGCCAATCAGATCCGCGTCGCAGAATATCTGGTCAGCAGCTTCAAGCGCATGCTCAGCGATGCGGGGGCGTATAAGGAAATGCTCGAGGTAGCCGAGCACCTTCAGGATCCAAATGAAGAATTCGCCCGACGCTCCACTCTTTTTGAGAATCGCGGACTTTCCATCGATACGTCCCTCATGCCCAATTTTGCGGTGGAAGAAGCCCTCAAGCAGGTCAAGCGCGTAAAGCTGGCAGCGCCTGGCGGAGTTCGCCGCATCGGCATTATCGGTCCAGGGCTGGACTTTGTTGACAAGACCTCCGGCTACGACTTCTATCCCGAGCAGACGATTCAGCCTTTCGCATTGATGGATAGTTTGCTCAGGCTGGAGCTGGCTAGTTCTGAAACCCTGCAGGTAACGACGTTCGACATCAGTCCCCAGGTCAACCAACATCTCGCATCGATGGCAGCACACTCCCAGCGAGGACAATCCTATGTAGTCCAGCTTCCACTGGATAACCAGAAGAAGTGGAGGCCGGAAGCCATTCAATATTGGCAGCGCTTCGGAAATATGATCGGCACTTCGGTCGCGCCCCTGCCTCCCCCCAGTGCGGTCGGCAATGTGCGGACGCGGGCAGTCCGCATTCCCCCTGCCATTGCGCAGAAGATCAGAGCGATCGATGCTAATGTGATCTATCAGCGGCCAGAGTTATCCGCCGACGAACGTTTCGATCTGCTACTGGTCACCAACGTCTTGATCTACTACAACGTGTTCGAGCAAAGCCTGGCCATGGTGAACATTGCGCAGATGCTGCGGCCCGGCGGAATTCTGCTGTCAAACGATAATCTCCTGGAAGTCGGAGATACGCCCCTGCACCTGGTCGGCTACGTCGCCATTCCCTACTCCGACCGAAGCGGCGACGGCGATCGCATCCTGTGTTACCAACGCGATTGAGCCAGCTCGTTCGCACTTCACCCGATCGCGCTCCTAACTCGCACTGAGGCCGTGCTACAGTTCTGAAACTTCCCATTGGCAAGGGGATTTCGTGCAGAGCAGCTCTGACCGACTTCTGCTGGTCATCGATCTGGCGGGTACGGCCTTGTTCGCGCTCGAAGGTGCAATGGCGGCCATCCGCGGCGGCCTCGACTTCTTCGGCGTCATGGTGTTGTCGTTCGCCGTGGCCCTCGGCGGAGGAGTGATTCGCGACCTGCTTATTGGAGCGGTTCCACCAGCGGCCATCCGCGATTGGCGCTATCCGGTCGTTGCCTTTACCTCCGGAACGGCCATCTTTTTTCTCTTTCACTACTTTGTCCGAGCCGTTCCGGCTTCCTGGATCATGATGCTGGACGCGGCTGCACTGGGGCTCTTTGCCATCGCCGGTACTCAGAAGGCATTGGCTTACAGGCTCAATCGCCTGGTTGCACCGCTGCTGGGCACGATTACCGGGGTCGGTGGAGGCACCATTCGGGATGTCTTTTTGGCGCAAGTACCGCTAGTCCTTCGCGCGGACGTGTACGCCACGGCGGCGCTGGCAGGATCGGTGGTCTATATCGCTGTCCGCCGATTGAGGATCCCTCGCAGTCTGGCAGCCTTGATCGGTTGGGCAGTCTGCTTTCTGTTACGGGTGGTTAGTGTCTGGCGGCATTGGTCTCTGCCCCGGGTGTTGGAGCCCTGACCGGGCTGAGGTTCCAAAAACGAACCCATCCCAATCTGCACCAATGATGCTGCATAATTCCTTGGAGATTGACTCTCGATCTGCTAAGCTTAACGCTGCGTTACATCTGAAGCGGTCTCAGCATGTTTCTGGCCCCCTCACCGGGCCCCCTGGCGATCAGGGCGTAAGTTACCTGCCTGCAGCACCCTCCGGTTCGTCACGCTATTTCAAGATACAAGGAATGTGTGCAACACCATGGAACAAGGAACAGTTAAGTGGTTCAACGACGCTAAAGGCTATGGCTTCATTACCCGGCAGAACGGGGAGGACGTTTTCGTTCACTTCTCGGCTATCGAGGCGCAGGGCTTTCGCAGTCTGCAGGAAGGCCAGGCCGTGCAGTTCAATGTCGTGAAGGGACCGAAAGGCTGGCAGGCCGAGAACGTGCAGCTCCTCTAAGAGAAGCTACAATTCGAAGGCATGGGGCGGCGCAAGCCGCCCCTTAGTTTTGTTCGATTTCCATGGAAGTAACCTGCCAGCTGGCCATTCTGCCCTTGCCACTGGTCCCTGAACCAAAGGCCAATAAGCCTCTGTAACCTTTTGCCGGTTACCGCCCCGGTCTAACCTACTTCTTGCCCGCCCCCATGGAGTAGTATCATGGCCACTCCCCAAACTCTGGCTCCGTCAGATAAACAGTCGGCAGCATGCGCCTTCGCCCGCAGCCTCAATATCCTGCTTAAACACGTCAAGCTGTACGGTAGCAACCACAAACGCTCCACAGCGCAGTTTGACCAGACCTGGGCAGAATTGGTCACCGCCTTACGCACCAGCGAAGCAGGTTTTCTGCTGGGAGTGGCTGGCGGCAAACTCCTATTGGATGGAGTACCCCTGGAGTCGGGACCCGCTGAGCGCAGCTTTGCTCATCTGATGTCGACTGCGGGAATCTCCAGCATGCACTTCTCACGCAAGACCACGCCGGAGGAGTTTGATCACCTGGTAAAAGCCTTTGCCGCTTCTAAACCGGCAGCTTTGCTGGAGAATCTCAAATCCGCTCTGGAGAATCTTCCTACCCACGGCATTCGGGTGAACGAAATTCGATTTGTAGCTCGCGATGCAGCGGAGGCCGATGTCGCGAGCAAACTCACAGCTAGCGCGCTGGGAGGCGTTGCCGGCCAACTCGGATCCTGGCTCAAGGATCCACGTAAGCTCCTGCAACTGATTTCCGCTGCTTCCGGCACCAAGGGGGGAGGAGAAATCGGCTTCGGTAGTCTCATGGTGGGACCCGGAGGCGGGAGCGGCTCCGGCGATTCCGCGGGAACAGCTGCGGTAGTTTCAGGCAACGACGCCACGACTCCGGCACCGCTGAAAGAGGAAGACGTGTTGGGAGTGATTCGCTTCCTCAACCAGATCGGCAACAAGAATGAGAAGCAGGAGACGGCCGATCCGGTATTCGTGCAGCACGCGCTCCAGGAAATGCCGGCCAATGCTCACGATCTCCTCTACCAGGCATTATTCAAGGCGGCTGCCAACAGCTTTGAGGGCGAGCACGAAGCCCCCGATCTGGTGAAACTGGCCGAGCACCTCGCCATTCGCTTTGCAGTCGAGAGCTTCGAGCGAGGAGATGTCAAGATCGACGCCATTCAGCAGATGATCGAGCGCCTCAGCAAGGAACTCGATTCCCTGCGCAACATCCTCAACGAGCACGAGGACCGGATGGGCAAGCTCGGCATCCTGGTCGAAACCCACGCCGATATTTTGGACCGGCAGTTCTGGGCTGCGGTGCCGGAGTGGGGAAAAAAGAAGGTCTTGCTCTCGCCCGATT
>DASPRM010000114.1 GCA_035624455.1 Terriglobales bacterium | reverse complement strand
AAGCGGCTACAGCTTTCCCCCCCCGGACTAGTAGTTACAAGATTTCACCGCCGATGAGCGGGAGCGAGTGGGACGTACATGCCACTCGCAACCCTCTGTGGAAGGAAGGAGTCCTCTCTGAGGTGGCAGAAGCCTATCCTCGGTTTCCATCCCGATGGAACCGCCAAAAATACTAGTTCTTGAGGCGCATAGATTTTTCGGAGAACAGTATCCCTTGCCCCCTTGCATCCTGCCCGGCCACTGACTATCTTGCCAGCGGAAGGGTGACGGGTTGCTCCAGACGGAACTCGAGCAGGGATTCGCTCGGCACCGACACCTGCGTCCCTTTCGTGGCAGCGGAGACGGTTGTGCCGGCGGCAGCGCCGGCGACCACGCCAATCGCAGCTCCCGTTCCTCCTCCCGCTATTCCGCCGATTAATGCGCCCAGCCCCGCGCCTCCGACGATTCTCTTTGCCGTTTTGCTGCCCTTGCCTTTTGACCTCAGTTCATAAGTACTGGTCAAGAGTGGATTGGCTGTACCGTTGATCACGATATCGGTCAACTCGAGAGTCAGTTCGGCACCGCCTGACATCCGCCCAGCCGCTTTTGCTGTAGTGAGGCGGCCATAAACCATCGTGCCTCGTGGCGCCACTACCATGTCCTCAACCTGCAGATTTGTCTCCAGGCTTGCGGTGAAACGGTATCCCGTCTGCTGCTTGCTTGAATCCACAGAATCAATCATGCGGATCAGGATGCGTGTACCCGCAGGAACTGTGACCCTGCGTGGCGCCTGTGGCATTGGAACTGCGGTCGCAGAGATCGCTGCCAGCGCGGCTATCAAGGCCATCCCCACCGACAAAGCCGCCGCCCGAACGATTGCATGTCGCATATCTTTTCTCTCTTTCCTGGAACTCACGAACCCTGCCCAACAACCGGCAAAGCCGATTGAATCTGAAGATCAATGATCAGAAGCAACTGGTCTTCGATCTGGAGGAAACGTGCGGCTTCGATGGCTCCCAGCGAAGCCTTGACGCGGCCATAGTATTTCGCCAGAAGCTCGGAGCGCTGCTTGCGAAAATCGAGAGCTTTCTGAATCAGCTCATCCGCTTTGGCGTCTGTCATCTGGTCGTAGTTGCGCGCGTATTCCTCAATGTTAGCGATTCTTAGGTTGTTCAGTTTGGTCAATTCCGCGTCATACTCGCTGTAGATCGGCCAGAATTTTGCCGCCTGGTCCACATCCAACTGCATGACAGCGCCCATGATCTCGGCTTTCTGCTGGCGAACGTTGGAGCGCAAGAGCTCGATGTACTCCTGGATATTCTTGTCCTGCGTACTTGTCGCCGATGACCGCGCGGCTTGGTTTTCCGGCTTTCGTGGTTGCGCCTTTTCCTGCGCGAAGGTCACCGGACAAAAGGCTATAAATGTGAGAAGCGGAAGCCACACTGCAATTCGTTTCTTCATCTGATTATCCTTCCTCAAAGGATCATGCCGTTTGGAAGCTCTGGGGCTCTGTCTGCCGCCAGAAGTAGCTTCTTGTCCGCCCAAATCATCAGTGGCCGGACAGGTGGAGCATCAGCCCGATCGCCAACAAGAACAGGCACGCCAGGAAAAACAGGAAGTAGGACCTGGCTCGCCGTGGCCATTGTGGATCGCCTGCCGGCGCCCGCGGGTCATTCGCTTTTTTCCTTGGCCGTGGGCGGGCACCCGGCAGGTACTCACGGTAGTCCGTGGGAGAATCCAAATAATTAATCTCTGCCCAGACGCGACAGTCGCTCACGCGAAACGCTGACCCGCCAGCATGCCGCTCTTGGGCGAATTGCTCCACCGCTCATCCCCACCAAAATTCACTCAGGGCTCGGGCATTGTCTCTCGGCCGCCCTTTCAGGTCCGTTTTTTAGGATATCGACCGAGCATTGCCAACTGGCAAGTTTGACAGTCTCATGAGGCTCTGGCTGCCCGCCGCGGGGGCGAGGGCCTCATTTGGCAGGCTGCTAGTACTGCCAGTATCGCCGGCGTTTCATGGTTCTTAGAGTAGCAGCGTTGTGAGGCATTCACTCCGATGGACACGAAGTGGAGCGACAACGATCTTCGAGCCTGCCATGAGAGATGGCGAACGTTGGCTTTCACT
>DASPRM010000113.1 GCA_035624455.1 Terriglobales bacterium | reverse complement strand
CTCCCATACCGACCCATGCAGCGCATTTGTACCCGACTTGGTGGAGACGTTGACGACGCCGCCGGAAGCGCGTCCGTATTGTGCGTCGTAGTTGCTGGTAATAACGCGGAATTCCTGCACGCCATCGATCGGAATTGACTGCGCATAGGTGGCGGTGAACAAGTCGATGTTCTCCACGCCATCCAGCAAAATTTCCGTGCCGGAAGTGCGCTGACCATTGATGGCATAGCCGACGCCGCGGCCGGTGGTGTTCTGATCACCGGTGGTGCGGTCGCCGCTGCTCACGTTGCCCGCCACCGCGACGAAGTCATAGGGGTTGCGGGTCAGGCTGGGCAACTGCTGAATCTCTTGCGGCGTGATGATCTGTGAAAGCTCGTAGGTCTGGGTGTTGACCTGTGTGCCGCCCTCACCTACGACCTCCACCACGGTTTCCGTCTTGGATACGCCCAGGGTGGCATCAACGGTCAAACGGGCGCCGACCGTGACGGTGGCTTTGGCCTTGAATTCCCCGAAGTTCGGGGCCTTTACGCTGACTTCGTATTGCCCAGGGATCAAGGCGGGGACGGTGTACTGGCCAGACGAGTTGGTCTGGACGGTGCGCTCGGCACCGGTAGCAAGACTTTTTGCGGTCACCGATGCGTTGGGAACGACTGCACCCGACGCGTCGGTGACGGTTCCGGCGATCCAGCCGGTGTCGACCTGCGCCTGCAAGGAGGCGCCGATCGCGAAAAGCATCGCCACGCTAAGAGCAAGAAGCAAACGTCTCATGAGACTCTCCTGTCTGTGACAGAGTGGAAGTTGCGAACCCAAAACGGGAACCTGCAAAAATCGAGGGGAAACGGTGGTCCCCAGGCCATTTGTCCCGGAAATTCGTCCCTCAAATTTGCACTTTAGTCACCAATTGGGACGAAACTTAAGTACTTTGGGTTCAGTGCCTTAGCGAAAGGGTTAAAGAGCAGAAATCCAGTTTTTGGAAGGGGTTAGGCGGAGTAGCTACGTGAAACTGGAATCGAATGAGGATTTTCCTAACATGGGACGGATTGGCCCGGTTTTCTAGAAGTTCGTGGAGGAAGGCGAGCGGATCGTCCCAGGGCGGGTCTGAGGACCGTTTGCCAGGCGTTTCAATCCAGTCAGGGCTGCGCCCCGACCTGAACGGACGGGACGTCCGTTCCCACGCAATTACCCATCTCACATATTCGATGGGGCTCAGGTGCCGACCTTGGCGTAGGGAAGGGCTGCCGTGCGCTCCAGTTTGTCCCAGGCGAAGGCGCGGCCTTCCACGGCGCGCTTCAAGGTTTTCACCAGCACGACTGAAAACAGCTGTCGATAGGCGAACCGCTGCAACCAGACGTGCGCCAGCAGCCAGACGTCTTCTTTGGCGTTGGGCTCGCGCCGCTCCAGCGCGAAAGCGATCACCGAGGCGATGAAGTCCACCACAAGAAAAGTAACGAAGAACGCAACCAGCTTCTCGAGATTGGCAGGATTCGCTGTTTCCGGATGGAAGTACTTATTCAGCCCATACGCAATCAGGCCGGAGACAAACATCAGATCAATGAAGGGCGAGACTACCGGCAGCAGTATTTGAAAGATGACGATGTTAGGCAGTGCCACCCACCCCAGCACTCCCTTGCGACCGAACGCAGCACGATGCTTCCACACCGCCTGCAGAATGCCGAACGACCAGCGGAAGCGCTGCCGCATCAGTCCGCGGGCGCTGCTGGGGGCCTCGGTCCAGGCGATGGCGCGATCCTCGTAAATGACGCGATAACCATTCTCCAGCAGCGCCATGGTGAGATCGCCGTCTTCGGCAACGGTATCGCGAGGATACCCGCCAGCTTCTTTCACGGCGGAAGTTCTCCATGCGCCGATAGCTCCGGGCACGACGCTCACTGCGCCCAGAGTGTTCAGCGCGCGGCGCTCGAAGTTCTGGCTGGTGATGTATTCGAGAGCCTGCCAGCGCGTCCAGAGATTCACGCGATTACCGACCTTGGCGTTTCCAGCGACGGCCCCGATGCGTGCGTCGAGGAAATGCGTTACCAGACGCGTGATGGCATCGCGGGCAATTACCGTATCGGCATCGATGCCTATGAAGATCTCCTCGGTGACAAACTCCAAGCCATAGTTGAGTGCGTCGGCCTTGCCGGAATTCGGCTTGGAGAGCACCAGCACTTTGCCGGTCGCAATTTCCGCCTGGAAATAATCGCGCACCACTTGCAGGGTGTTGTCTTTGGATCCGTCGTCCACCACGATGGCGCGCAGATGCGGATAGTGAGACATGAGCACGGCGCGGACGGTGCGCTCGATGACTTTTTCTTCGTTGTAAGCGGGGATCAGCACGGCCACAGGCGGCTGGAAATCGATCTTTGCCAGCCGCGAGTCCCTGCGGCTGGTGCGGAAGCGGTCATAGATGGCGAAACCGCCGACAAACAGCAGGCGGGCACTCATCAGGATGTCGCCGATATAGAAGACCACCACCACGGTGGTCATGAACAAGCCGAACAACATGAATCCCAGGCGGGCGCCGCGGGCCGACCAGCGCTCATTGGCGGCAATGGGCGGCATGACTTCATCGCGGGTCTTGCCCAGCAACTCGGAGACCGGCACCGGCTCGTAACCGCGGGCGCGCAGGCCATCGATGATGCGCGGCAGAGCCTTTACCGTTTCCGTGCGATTTCCGCCACCATCGTGCAGCAGCAGGATGTTGCCGCAGCGCAGATCGGCAGGCCGGCAGGGAGGCAGGTGATCCAACACGTCCTTGACAATCTGGTCGGCGCTGCGATGAGGGTTCTCTTTCCAATCGTTGGGATCGAGCTTATCGCCGACAGTTATGTAGCCCATGCCCTGCACGATCTCCAGCGGCCGCACCTGGTCAGCCGTATCCGGCTCCTGATCGATGGAATAAGGTGGCCGGAAGAGCATGGGCTTTACTCCCAGCCTGCTGGCAAAGAACAGCTCTGTCAGGTTCATCTCCAGCTGGATATAACGCTTCGAGATGTTGCTGATATCGGGATGCGTCCAGGTGTGATTGCCCAGCTCATGCCCCTCGCGGTAGGTGCGGTCCACGATCCCGGGGAACTGCTCCGCCTGCATACCGATCATGAAGAAGGTGGCGCGGACGTTTTTCTGTTTCAGAACATCGAGAATCTTGGGAGTGAATTCGGGATCCGGGCCGTCGTCGAAGGTGATCGCAATCTTCCGGGGAGCGGCGCCATATTGGTCGATGGTGTAAGGAGTGGCGAAAGTCTCGATTTCCTGGTCGGAGATCAGACCCGTTTTCGGATTCATTGTGATAGTGCGCAGGCCACTTGCCGGCCGTGTGGCAATGCGCAGGATTTCCCCATTGCCCTCCATGTCCACATCCTGTCCGGGCAGCAGCGTATTCAGCTTGTCCTGAGCGTTGGGGGCATAGGGCAAGTCCCAGATCGCCCACATGGAGCGGTCTTCCGAACCCAGACGCCACAGGGCAAACGTCTGAATGCCCATAGAGAGCGCAGCACGCATCTGGTTGAAGGCAGTTACACCGTCAAGAAACCACACGTCGTGGCGAGTATTGTTGTCATCGGTGTAGGCGTAATGCGGATTCAGAAAATCGGAATCGAAGTCGATAGTGGATTCGGAATCGTGAGCGCTCAGCCAGGCTTCCTGCGCGGAGATGGAGGTGGCCTCAGGAATTTTGTTCCTGGACTTCTTCGCCGGCTGCGCCCAGTCATACCCATAGTTGCCGATGGCGCAGATGATCTTCTCGCGAGGAATGACCTTGAGGGCTTCTATCAGATTTTCGGTGAACCACTCCTGGGAAGCTATGGGACCGGGATCGCCGCCGGAATAGTGCTCGTCATAATTCATCAGCACCAGGCCATCGGAGTGAGCGGCAAGATAGGCATAATCGAAATCCTTGTCGCGTACCGGAACGCTAATGTGCAGCTTGAGGCTGCGGGAATGCAGGTCGCTATAGAGCTCCGCTACCAGAGCCTTGTACCCGGGCTGGGCAGAAAGCGGGAAGCTCTCGAAATCCAGATTGATCCCGCGAAATTTGTCGCTGGCCAGAAAGGCAAGCAACTCGGTGCGGAATCGTGTGCGGGCCGCGGGATTGTTCAGCATCGCCGAGATGTCTGAAATCCAGAGATTGCGAGTGGGATCGAAGTTGTTCACCATGGGCAGGACTTCGGTCTCGGCTTTCTCGAATTTCAGCAGCGGCATGACTTTGTCATCGACCGGCTTGATCGTGCTGTCCTGCACGATGTCGAACAATTTGTTCTCCTGCGTAATGGACTGAATGCGGCCGTCAGGAGTAATGGCGTGGATCCACTCGGGATAAAGCAAATCGATCTGATGAACATATTCTTTGAGCGAAGCAAAGCTGCCCGCATCCCAGGTGACGTAATAAGCGGCGCGGATTCCATCGCCATTGTTCAGCACCACCTGTGAGGGCGGAGTTTTGCTCTTGCGCCGGCTCGCAGGAAGAACCTTGGTATGCCGCCGCTCCTTCTCCTTGAGCGCATGGTACAGGCGCTTCTGCTCGGGCAGCAGAAGGTCCGGGAGCTTCGCTCCCCGTAACACCGTTACCACAAAGAAAACGGCGAGAAGAGTCAGCCCCAGGACGGCCACGTCAATGACCCGGCGCAAGCGCCGCCAGCGCTTACGCTGTGGGTCGTAGAAGATGGGTTTGGACATGCTCGGTTAGCTTCTTCAATCGTAAAGGCGGTATTTGGGGGCGTCAAACGAATCGAGACCAGCTCTGGCAGGCTTTTCGTATAGCATTACCCCACTGCTTAGATGCAAGACCTGACCGCATCGCATCCCACCAATGGAATGCTTTCCTGCTTACGCCGCGACCGCCGCCTGTTCGCCTGGGGCGCGCTCGCCGGCTTCGTCTTCCGCATTTTTTTCCTGTTGCGCTTCCGCCTTCTGACTAATGACACCTTCGTTTATGGCGCGATTGCCAAAAACTGGATCGAAACGGGCGTCTTCGGTTTCGCCGGTACTCCGTCTCCCATTCCCACCTGGATCCGCATGCCAGGGTATCCCGCTTTCCTGGCCGCCATTTGGGCGATCTTCGGCAAAGAGCATTACACGGCGGTGCTGGCAACCCAGATCTTCTGCGATGTGGGAACTTGCTTCGTCATCGCCGATCTCACGCGACGCGTAGTCTCCGAGCGCGCCGCCAAAACAGCGTTCATTCTGGCCGTGTCCTGTCCGTTCTTTGCCAACTATGCCGCGGTGGCGCTAACCGAGACTCTGGCTATATTTTTTGCGGCACTGGCCCTCGATCTTGCAGTCTGGGCTTTGGATGCGGATCGCCTCACGCCCTGGGCAGCCTGCGGCGTCGCCGTAGCTTGCGGCATTCTGCTTCGACCCGACGGTGGGATCGTCCTCATCTGCATTGGCTTATATCTCGTCATCCGGCTTGCAGGCGCGAGGGATAAGCGCCTCCGCCTTCACTTTCTTTCCTCGGGAGCAGTGTTGGCCTCTGTCGCGCTCACCCCGCTTATCCCGTGGACGTTGCGTAACTGGAGAGACTTTCACCGTTTCCAGCCGCTGACCACGGTGTATGCCAGCGCTGCCGACGAGTTCGTGCCGTACGGCTTTTACAAGTGGGTGCGGACCTGGATCGTCGACTACTCCTCGGTTGAGGACATCTGGTTCAAGGTGCCGTCCGAAGAAATCCAGATCCGTGATCTCCCCCCGCGAGCCATCGATAATTCCGAACAGCGGCGCCAGACCGAGGGCCTTTTCGCCAGATACAACGACCTTTTCGATGTGAGCCCGGAGATGGACGCGCAGTTCAATCAGCTGGCGAACACCAGAATTCGCGCCTCTTACCTGCGATACTACGTTTGGCTGCCGCTTCTGCGCGCCACGGCCCTATGGCTGCGGCCGCGCACCGAGATGCTTCCCCTGGACCGGCACTGGTGGCGCTGGCGCGACGATCCCCACGATTCCGCGTGGGCGATCTTCCTGGGACTGATGAATCTCTTTTACGTGCTATCCGCCCTGATCGGTCTGCGGCATTGGAAAGCAATACGCTACGGATGGCTACTGATCAGTTTCGTTCTGATTCGCACGGTTTTTCTTGCGTGGATGCCGAATCCGGAACCGCGATATGTGCTGGAGTGTTATCCGGTGGTGCTGGTTTTTTCGGCGGCTACGTTTGCCGCCTGGAAGCGCCGACCCGCCGCAGAAGCGGCTTAAGACACGAAAGCTGCGCCTTCGCTCAATGTGAACGGAGTGGAAGTTTTTCGCAGTTGCCGCTCAGGGAGTTGATCCGGAATTCAAAGGCGAATCGGTCATGCGGAACTGGGTGCGCACGTGTTCAGAGAGGAGTTCGACCGCAGGTCGGTTGCCGCCGGGGTCGGACCGTAACAGATATTTCATCGCCTCGACCAGGAGCCGTTGCCCCTCCACGTAGCGGGAATCAGAGTTGCGCTCTCGTTTGCGGCGACCGGGATTGGGTGGAACGGGAAGGGTTAACAACCTAGCCATGAATTTCCCCGACTCTCCAGTAAGCTAGCGTGACCGGCGGAACTAGCCTCGCGGGTTAAGTATAGCGATCAGCTTGGCCGGGTTCTAGCAATAAAAACTCTATTGTTGTGAGTATTTTCTGGGCCTTCCCGCCGTGAATCAGCCCTGGGGGCGGACATATCGGGTTTTTCCCGTAGTTTTGAGCTTGAAAACCTCGTCGGCAATCTTCTGGTTCAAGCGGATGTCGCTGTACTTGGCTAAACGATAGTCGCCGGAAGTCTCAAAATACTGCTGTTGCACCGAGATCCCGCGGGCGGGATCGATCCACAGCAGGATGTGGTCGAACATGCCATGTACCCGTTGCGATTTTGGGATCAGCTGCAGCTTAGCCGCTTCCACGCCCATGGCTTGCTCGGAGCCCATATATTGGACATCGAAAGACCGCAGCAGGTCGTGGCCGCTTCCGCCGAATCCCAACACCAGAAAACTCTCAAACTCGGCTTTGTTTTTTCCGGCATCGTATTCGGTCACCTGCTCGATTCTGGGCTGATAAACCCGCACCTTGCCCTGGCTGAACAGGACATACTTCTTATCCGGTTCGCTGATATCGGCCGCCATCTGCACTTCCTGACCCTGACGGCGGAAATAGACCGTTCCTTTCTGGATGTCGGTTTCGTTGACCACTTTCTGGAACTGATCCCATTCAAACGCGGCCTGCGCGCTCCTGAACGCCGCAGCCGCCTGGTCCATGGAATTGAGAACTTTTTCCAGGGAGGATTTCGAATCAGTTGCGTTCTGCGCGGCAGCCGAGGCCACCAGCAGGAGCAAGCCGACGAGCGAACCGACGAGCCAATGCTTCATCAGCGTTTTAGATGGTGTCGGGGAGGCAGACGCTTTGTACGCAGACTTCGCCTGCTCCGCAACAGCCCCGATCTTCATGAATTGGACCTTGGCCTTTCAGCGGTGCACGCGCACTCTGTAGGAACTAACGTTTCCTCTAAAATCCCGGATGGGTTCGTAACTGGAAATTTCCACCTCGCCGGCAATGGGCTCGATGACCCGCAACAGATCTTCGCGGACGGCGGAATCGTTCTTGCCCTGTACCGCCGCGGCATCGATCTCGTAAATGAATCCACTGTCTCCGTCGTTGGAGACCACGACATAGCTCTGATGCGGGCGCCGCTCCACTGGTTTGTCCTTAAACGCCCAGCGCGGGGTGACGAAGATAAAGAGCAGAATGAGTGTGACCATGACATCGTATTGCACACTCCCTCGCTCGTAGGTCCACCAGATGTACTTGCGCACAGCTTGCCAAATTGCTCGCATACTAAGAATGGCGATACGCCTACGATAAGTCTAGATTCTCATCCTCAGCGGTGCAACCAGCGGAATACTCATTAAAACTGGAACTGGATCGCACTCAAAACCATCCAGTAAGTGTCTGGCGAGACGAGGCCTGGGGAGCTGGGAAGACCACGAACTGGATTTTCGGCACCAAGAAGAGGGAGGGATGAAGAAACTCGCCAATTCAGAATCTCTGAATTTCCGCGGCGTGGCAATGATTGCCACTTCGATGGGTGCACTGGCCGTTGGCGCGGTTGCGGTGGGTGCATTCGCGGTGGGTGCACTTGCGGTTGGTGCTTTAGCAATCAGGCGTCTGGCGATGCGTCGCGCCGTGATCGACCGAGCCGAATTCAGATCTCTGGTAGTTCAGGACCTGACTGTAAGGCGGTTGCGTCTGGCGGAGCTTATCGTCAGCGATACTCTCAAGCTGCCCGACAACGACTCGGGTCGGAAGACTTAGGGCAGACAGGCTCGAAATTGTTTTGCCAAGGTGATGATGGGGATTTCGCCGCATATTTCCGGAAACCGGATTCCGCAGATAGAGAGGAGGCATAGATGCTGACAGCAACCGATAAGGGCATTGTTAACCAACCGAGCAGCCACTCAGTCGATCAGACCGTAGATAAGCTCAAGAACATTCTGCAGTCCAAAAGTGTCACGTTATTTGCATTGGTTGACCACAGCGGAGAAGCGGAAAAGGTGGGAATGAAAATGCCTCCCACCAAGCTGCTGATTTTCGGCAGCCCGAAAGCCGGCACGCCGCTGATGCTGGCGGCTCCCAGCGTGGCTATCGACCTTCCTCTCAAGATTCTGGTCTGGGAAGACAGCGAGGGGAAGGTCTGGGTTTCCTACAACAGCCCGGAGTACTTGAGAGACCGGCATGGCCTGCCGCAGAATCTGCTGGGGAACATAGCGGTCGTGGAAACATTAGCAGCCAAGGGGGCGGAGTAGGAAGGGCAAGGGCAAGGTAGCGGCCAAGTTACCTTGGTGTTTTGCCACCCTCCCTGCTAATGGTTACAGTGTCGCAGCTATGCCCACTACGCTGATCCCTGCCGAACGACGCCAAGGTTCTCGGTCTCAGGCTGCTGATCGCCGCCGCGAGCCCCGCTTTGGGGCTGATGGCGAAGTCACCATGGTGGTCGCAAAAGCCCAGGGCCAGGTTGAGATTCGCGCCGAACTGATGGACTTCAGCCTCACTGGTCTTCGTGTTCGGCACCGGCACAAGCAACTGAAAACTGGGGAGCAGGTGAGCGTGTTTTTCACCTGGGGCGAGGTCACAACGCGCGTGATGTGGAATCGAACCGACGGCGATGGCTTCGAGGCAGGGCTCAAGCTGTTCTGAACGCGAACGAGAAACATCTTCCGACCAACCCTTGGAATGAAGACCAGTGCGCCGTGTCTACCCCTTCACGTAGCCCGCCGCGTTATCCGGTCCGTCCCCACGTACGGCTGCAGCGCCTCAGGAATCACTACGCTGCCATCCTTCTGTTGATAATTTTCGAGGATTGCCAGCCAGGTTCGTCCCACCGCGAGGCCGCTGCCATTAAGCGTATGGACGAAATCCGTCTTGCCCTTCGCATCGGGCTTGTAGCGGATATTGGCCCGCCGTGCCTGCCACGATTCGCAATTGGAGCAGGAGGAAATCTCGCGAAACCGCTGCTGCCCCGGCAGCCAGACCTCCAGATCGTAGGTCTTCGCCGAAGCGAATCCCATGTCGCCGGTACAGAGCACCATTACTCGATAAGGCAGATTCAGCCGCTGCAGAACGGTTTCCGCATCGTGAGTCAGCTTCTCGTGCTCCTCGTAAGATGTTTCCGGACGGGAGAATTTCACCAGCTCAACTTTTTGAAATTGATGTTGGCGGATGATGCCGCGCACATCCTTGCCATAGGATCCAGCTTCGCTGCGAAAGCAGGGAGTGTAGGCGGTCAGCGAAATGGGAAGGCGGGTGGCATCGAGAATCTCCTCGCGAAAAAGATTGGTGACGGGCACTTCTGCAGTCGGGATCAGGTAGAGGTTTTTGTCGCCATGGGGAACGCGGAATGAATCCTGTTCGAACTTGGGCAGCTGACCGGTGCCAAACATCGACTCCGGATTGACCATATACGGCGGCAACACTTCGGTATAGCCGTGCTCGCGGGTGTGCAGATCGAGCATGAAGTTGGCGAGTGCGCGTTCGAGCTTCGCGCCCAGATCCCAATACACGGCAAACCGCGCTCCAGAGAGCTTGACGGCGCGATCCAGGTCGAGTACGCCCAGTTCTTTCCCCAGGTCCCAGTGGGCTTTAGGAGGAAAATCAAACTCGCGAGGCTTCCCCCAGCGCCGAACCTCGACATTGTCTTCAGAAGTCTTGCCCACCGGCACGCTGGCATTCGGCAGATTGGGCAGACTGGCGAGAATCTGGCGGAGCTCGTGATCGGCCTGTTCCGCCTGTTTGGCCAGCTGCTCCGATTGTTCGCGCAAGTGCTTGGTCTCCTCGATCAGGGCGCCGGCATCCTGCTTTTCTTTTTTCAGTCGCGCGACTTCCTGCGAGGCGCGATTACGCTGAGCCTGCACCGTCTCGGCCTCGGTGATAGCTTGACGCCGGCGGGCATCGATTTCGCGGAAATTGGCGAGGAGTTGGTCGGCATCAATTCCACGCTGGCGAATTTTCTCCTCTACCAGCGCGAGGTTCTCGCGCACAAAACCAAGATCGAGCATAGAAGTAACTAATGTAGCAAACCGGCGCGCCGCATCAGCTGCGCAATTCTGTTGGGGCTGGTGTTAAGCCGACGCGGGGTAGCTTCAGCGACGTTCTGGTCGCCAGCACCATGCTTATGGCGGCAGAGCTTGCATTCGGTCACAGGTTCCGTGTTGTCCACGCGATGTTTCACCGGTTGGACCGTGCGCAGGTAGGCGTAGGTAGCCTTGAGATCGTCATCCGTCATTTTGGCGAATATCCACCAAGGCATTACATGGAGTTGGCGGGCTTTCACTCTCCCGGTGCGCATCACGTCCATGAACAGCTTTTCGTCGTAGTACGCGATCCCACTCTGATCGGGAGTGATGTTGGCGCTGGCGACAGAAGTGGTGAATGGCTGGCCGCCGGCAAACTGCATTCCTGGCAGCGGCTTGCCTGATTTCGCCGGCGTGTGACAGCCGATACAGCTGATGTTGGCGATGTACTCACCCCGTTTGATGGGATCGTTCATATCAGGTTCGGATACGGGATGATCTACCGGCTGCGGCGCGGCATTGATCAATCGGGACAGAGGAAATGGAATCTTGTCAGGCGGAAGGGATGATCGCACCGGCTCCAAGGTCCGGATATAGACAATGACCGAAGCCAGTTCCTCGTCTGACATTCGTCGGAATTCTTCATACGGCATGATGGGGAACAGCGCATGCCCATCCTTTGAGATTCCCTCGCGAATGGCGCGGGAGATTTCATCATCGCTCCACGCGCCGATCCCGGTTTCCCTATCCGGGGTGATGTTTGCGGCGACAACACGAAGATTGTCTTCATCCAGAAATACGCCGCCAGAGCCTGGCTTTCCCGTGAAGACGCTGGGTTCAACATTCGCCTGCTTGGGAGTGTGGCATTCAATGCAGCCCATTCTGGTCTCGGCTAGATACTTGCCGCGTTCCAAACGTGACGGCGTGGCTTCGAATCTGCGGTTGCTAACCGGACGCGCCTTGGGGCCAAATACAGGGGTCCAGCCAACCGTAAAAGTAATCGCCAAAGCCGCCAGTACTACCAACGCAAGCAGATTGTAGGCCAGGATCTTGCCCAGGGCCTTGCCCCGTCTCGCCATCCCAAAACCCTCATGCAAAAGCCTGAAGTAGAGGAATTGCGCATTATAAATGCCGGCAAGCGAGGTCGCGCTTTGTCGCGCTGGAGGGGTTGGGTAAACTACTTTGCAATGATCTCAACAGGTGTGGCTCGCCGCATCGCTGTCCTATGGATGGCGCTCGTGGCCTCTCCCCTTTTCGCTTCCGCCTACAATGCTCGACCGAAGTTGATTGTGGTGATCATCATCGATCAGTTTCGTGGCGATTACCTTGAGCGCGGTCGTGAGCGTTTTGGTGAAAACGGCTTTCGCCTACTGATGGACCGTGGCGCTTACTTCGTCAATTGCCATTATGACTATGCCAACACGCGCACTGCCCCCGGTCATGCGACTTTGTTCACCGGCGCCTACACCGACGGCCACGGCATCCTGTCCAATGAATGGTGGGACCCGGCTAAAAAGAAGATGGTCACATCGGTCGAAGATGACTCCAATCGGCTTGTGGGAATTGCCGATCCGAAGTCACCTGGTGCTTCACCTCACAATCTGTTGGCTGACACCTTGGGAGATGAACTGAAGCTGGCGACTCAAGGGAAGTCGCACGTGTATGCCGTTTCTTTGAAAGATCGTGCGGCGATATTGCCCGGAGGCTTTTCCGCTGACGCTGCCTACTGGATAGACCACAAGACCGGAGCGTGGATCACTTCCACCTACTATCGCTCCGAGCTACCGGCCTGGGTTCGCGAATTCAACTCCAGCGGCCGCGCCGACAAGTATTGGAAACTGGATTGGAAAGGTCCCGGCGGAGATGTCCTGCGCTCCACCAAACGGCCTGCAGGAGGGGGAGACTTCTACGACATTATTGGTCCCACTCCCTTCGCCAATGACTATGAACTCGAATTTGCCCGCGAGCTCATCACCCAGGAGAAATTGGGCGACGGCCCAGCGACCGATTTGCTTGTCATCAGCCTTTCGGCGAATGACATCCTGGGTCATCGTGTCGGCCCGGATTCGATCGAGACCCAGGCGATGGTAGTGGCACTGGATCATGAGCTGGCAGAGTTTTTCGGCTTTCTGGGAAGGCAGATCGGCTTAGCTAATATCTGGATTGCGCTCTCTGCCGACCACGGTGTCTCTGCCAGGCCTGATTACGCCAAAAGCCTGCGCATACCGGCCGCTAATCTCGACAACAACGCGCTGCGAACTCAGTTGAATGATGCGCTGGCCGCCAAATTCGGACGCGCCGATTACGTCGAGGCAGTGGACTGGCCGATCGTGTTTCTGTCGGCGGATGCGTTCGCCCACACCAAACTGCACGAAGGCGACGCTGAGCGGGCGGCTGGAGAAGCCCTCAAGGAAACCGGTCTGCGCAGCTACTTTACGCGCGCTCAGCTGGCGAATTTTGAGGCCCCTCCCGATAGCTGGGGAGGAAAATATCTGCACAGCTATTCTCCCTATGGCGGCTGGTATTTGTTAGGCGTGCCGGCGCCATATTTTGTCGGCTCAAAAACCGGAACCGACCACGCTTCACCCTACAATTACGATACTCATGTGCCCTTGCTCTTCTTCGGGCTGGCTTTCCAGCCTGGCATTTACCGCGGGCACGTCGAACCAGTGGACATGGTGGTTACTCTGGCTTCGCTGCTCGGCATCAACGCGCCTTCGCACGCCACTGGACGCGTGCTGACCGAGGCGCTGGCGGTGCGTTCTGCATCTCCGAGCTCGATATCCTCAACCGAAACGGTGACCAAGTGAGTACAACTACTTCCTCCTCAACTCCTGCCAAGCCCCACCGCGGTCCACAGCCAAAGCCAGACCTGCGGGTGTCGCTCTGCGGAATCCTGTTCAAGAATCCCATCATCGCGGCCAGCGGCACCTTCGGTTATGGAGTGGAGTTTGAAGATGTTGTCGCACTCGAGAAGCTGGGTGGATTCGTTGTGAAAGGGCTCTCGCGCGAGCCCATGCCCGGCAACCCGCCGCCGCGGCTGTTCGAAACTGCCGCTGGAATGTTGAACTCGATTGGCTTGCAGAACATCGGCGCGCGCGCCTTCGTGCAGGACAAATTGCCGCATCTGCGCAAGCGCAAAGACATCGTGGTGATTGCGAATGTTTTTGGTTACACACGCGAGGATTACCGCGAAGTAACGCAGATCCTCAACGACGGAGAGGGAATCGCCGCGTATGAGCTGAATGTCTCCTGTCCGAACACCAAGGCGGGGGGAATCACGTTTGGGAGCGATCCGGTGATGTTGCAGGAGGTAGTCACGGCTTGCAAGTCAATCTCACGGCGTCCAATCATTGTGAAGCTATCGCCGAACGTGACCAGCATACCGGTGATGGCCAAAGCTGCGGAGGAAGCGGGGGCAGACGCCATTTCCCTCGTGAATACATTCGTGGCGATGGCGATTAATGCCGAAACGCGGAAGCCGAGGATCTCCACCGTGACTGGCGGACTCTCTGGTCCGGCCATCAAGCCCATTGCGCTGCGTATGGTTTACGAGGCCGCACGAGCCGTCCACATACCCGTGATCGGCATGGGCGGGATCAGCACCGCCGTGGACATTGTCGAGTACCTGCTGGCTGGCGCCGCCGTCACCCAGGTTGGCACGTTGAATTTCTGGGATCCTTGTGCCACGGAGAAGCTGGTGGAAGCTCTGGAGAGCTGGTGCTTCGAACACAACATCGGCCGGGTTACTGATCTGGTGGGGGATTTGCGCTGAGTGGTTAAGAGTTCGTTTTCCCTAGTGGTCCTTCGTGTCCTTGGTGGTTAATCAAGAAACCTACGGCTGGCCGGAAATCTTCACTCGCAACTCTTCCGGGATGCGTTCCCGCACCTGCGGTGGCAAGCGATCGTGCACGTGGCGCGCCCCGATTCTGGCGGCATCCACCATTACCATGGGTGCCGGCGTAGCCACGGCCACGATCAGCCAAATCAACGCTGAAAGCGCAAAGCCGGAGAGCGATGCCACTTCCAGGATGAAGGCGTGGCTGGGGTGGAAATAGCGAATGACCCCGAAGGCCAGCAGAAAAACGCCGGCTGACACAGTTGCCAGGATGATCAGCGAGATGTCGATGGTGCGGTGCAGGCGTCTGCGGCTGCGGCAGTGCTCACACTCCGCAAAGTGGGCTTCATAATCCCCGCGCATTTCGGGAGTGATCCCGGAAATGTCATAACGCCAGCCCGCCAGGATGTCTCCCACTACCTTGTCTGTGCAACTAGTCTTCATTCGCCAACTGACGGCAGAGCGTCGCTACGGGCAACTCGAATCGGCTCGCGCGCTAGAACGTCAACGCCTCCATGGGCTCGGTCTGCGAAGCCAGCAGCAGCCGGTTGTGCAGCAGGCTGCGCCGGTTCACCAGCGCCTGCTCCGCGGCCCGCAGCGCGATTTGTGGAAGATTGTTGTGCTCGGAGAGATGTGCCAGCACTACGAAAGCCGCGCTTCCATCATAGTCGTTGCGGAAGAAATCTGCGAGCGCGTCATTGGAGAGATGGCCTACGCGGCTCATCACCCGCTGCTTCACTGCCCAGGGATATGGACCGACGCGCAGCATTTCCAGATCGTGATTGGATTCGATCATGAGCAGGTCACAGGCATCGATATTGCGCGCCACGTTGGCCGACATGTATCCCAAATCGGTGACGATTCCCACTTTGACCCCTTCGGCGCGAAATGTGAACGCCACCGGGTCCACGGCGTCGTGAGGAATGGTGAACGGCGTGACCGTAATGTCGCCGATCTCGAAGCGGTGGCCGGACTGGAAGTGCTCGCAGCGCTCCAGAGCGACCTTATCTTGGCGTTTGTCACGCTCGGTACGCTTCCAGGCCTGATGGGTAGGCGCAGTCATGAAAACCGGAATTTTCAGTCTGCGCGAGAGGGTATAGAGGCCATAAACGTGGTCAGAATGCTCGTGGGAAATAAGAATGGCAGAGAGGGATTTGGGATCTTCTTTCACCCGCTGCATGCGCTTCAGCGTCTCGCGCCCCGACAGACCGACATCCACCAGAATGCGAGTGCGCGAACTGCTGACAATCGCACAGTTGCCCCTGCTCCCGCTGGCAAGGACGGTAACGGATACAGACATTTTGAGGAGCATAGCTGGAATAGATTCCGCGCGGGAATAACTTGTCAGTAACGAAGGGGGAAACTTCGCGGGACCCAGGATCAGGGCTTGAGTTTGCGGGGAAAGAGGACGTCGTAGCCACGGCGCATCACCGAGCCGCCATAGGCGGAAATGATGGCTGGGACCAGGCCGATAAACGAGCCAAACACCATGGCGCGGGTTGGCTGCTGGCGCGTGAGATAGGCAAGCACTTGCCCCACGGGAAGACAGAGAGCCACCAGCATTGCCCATCGCCAGGGCCGTAGTGGACGGGCCAGCCCAAGGAACATGGCCGACATGCTCACCAGCAGCAAGGACAGATCGTGATAGCGCAGGTGTATGAAGGCGGCAATCGAGCCGAGAATCAGCGCTAACACGAAGTAGGGGAAATCGGAGGAGGTGTGCGTCATCATTTGAGCGGCATTGCCGACGCGATCAGGTTGCGAATCTCCGCCACAGCATTGTTGACTTTCCAGTCCAGAAACATTTTGCCTAGCTCTGGCGAAGACGGCCGCGGGTCGCCCTCAACGCCCACGCTGCCCAATGCCAGCGGACTACCTGCGGGCGGCAGGGGGGAGCCCACGATGATTTTATCGGACCGAACATAGGCCGCATTCACCGCCCACAACAGCGAGGTATCGGCCACACCTCCATGACGGCTGGGTGGGAAGGCGTGTTGGCTGAGGTAGGCGTCGATCTGGCGATTGGATTTTTCGTAGGCATCACCCGAAAAGAACACGCGCACGCCCTGGCCGCGATATCTTCCGTCGAGCTTGGCAGCCAGTTGCCGGAGCGGTGCCTGATTTCCGTCATGATCACCCATCAGGATGATGTATTTGAAGCCCGCTTTCATCATGCTGTCCGCCACGGCCTGGTTAACGTCTGAGAGGGTTGCAGGTGGCAGATGGATGCTGCCGGGGAAGCGCGCTTCATCGCTGATTGGTGCGAACGGAATGATTGGAGCCAATAAGGCATTGCCCAGTTCGCGCGCGATGCGTTCACCCAGATAACGCGCGCGGAAAACGTGCTTGCCGAGCGCGAGGTGTGGTCCCGAGGCTTCCGTGCTGGCGTTGAAAATAAGCACGGTCGTTCTGCCTGCGGCAATGGCGTCGCGCACCTCGGTGGTGGTCATTTCTTCCATAAGTACGCGTGAATCCGGTTCCCAATCATTCATGACTTGTCATCAGGTCTGCCAATAAGCGATGCGGAAGATCGCAAACTCAGGAGGCTTTTCCGGGGCGATAGCGATACTCAAAATGAAGAGGCCGCCGTCAATGTCGTTCCGGGTCATCAGTATTTGTAAAAGCCACGGCCGCTCTTGCGGCCCAGCCAGCCTGCATCCACCATTTTGATGAGCAACGGACAAGGACGATATTTGGGATCACCCAGGCCGGACTCGAGCACGCGCATGATGTCGAGGCAGACGTCCAGGCCGATGAAGTCCGCCAGCGCCAGCGGACCGATGGGATGAGCCATGCCCAGCTTGAATACTTCATCCACTGCTTCCGGCGTGGCTACGCCTTCCATCACCGTGTATATGGCTTCATTCAAGAGCGGCATGAGCACGCGATTGGAGACAAATCCCGGGTAGTCGTTGACTTCTACGGGCGTCTTCTCAAGGCTCTGTGCGAGATCCTTCACCGTCTGGAAGGTTTCGTCCGAGGTGGCGAGCCCGCGAATGATCTCCACCAACTTCATCAGCGGCACGGGATTAAAGAAGTGCATGCCGATGACCTTGTCGGGCCGCTTGGTTTGGGCAGCGAGCTTGGTGATCGAAATGGATGAGGTATTGGAGGAGAGAATGATTTCCGGCCGGCAGATGCTATCCAGATCGCGGAACAGAGCCGCCTTGATTTCGAGTTTCTCGGTCGCCGCTTCCACCAGGAAGTCGACACCCGCTAATTTCGCGCGATCGGTGGTGGGCTGAATGCGGCCCAACGCAGCCGTGCGATCGGCGGCGGTGATTTTGTTTTTGTTAACCTCGCGCTCCAGATTCTTGCTGATGGTGTCGAGCCCGCGCTGCAGGAAGTTTTCGGCGACATCGCAAAGAATCACGCGGTAGCCAAACCTGGCAAAGACGTGGGCAATGCCGTTTCCCATAGTGCCGGCGCCCACCACGCCGACGGTTTGAATGTCCATGTTGAGTTCTCCGGGAAATCGAAACTGGTTAGGGTAACAGCCACCGCTTTGCAAGGGGAAAGCGGTAGGGAACAATCGGTATTCAATTCAAGTGTCATCTTTAGCGAGGACGGGGAATATAGGCCCCCGTCCGAGTCGAAAGAGCTTGTGTTTTCTTCCGGCAGGCAAATGGACTTCCATCTGTTCAGTTTATCGCCCCGCGATCATCGGCACCGCGATCAGCGCCGCAGCCATTCCTGTGGTCTGCAGCCGCGAAATACGCTCCTTCAGTAGAAACCGTGCGAGCAGCACGGTTGCGGCGGGATAAAGCGACGACAGAACTGCCGCTACATCCAGCCGCCCGCGGCGCGTGGCTGCAACGAATAGTGCGTTGCCGAAGGAGTCCACAATTCCGGCGACCAGCATGTAGCGGAGCAGGGCGCGGTTGGGCTTCCAGGGCTGGCCGCGAACCGTGACCAGGATGAGCATTAATGCCATCGAGGCTGCCCGCGCCATGACCAGTGGCCAGAAGACCGACTGCGTTGCCGCCTGCCGGCTCAACACCAGGAACCCACCAAATCCCAGTCCCGCTATTACGGCTAAGCCCAGCCCTTTGGGACGGCCCAATGCTCCCGATGGCAAAGCGATGAGCCAGATGGCAACGAAGGCGAGTGCAAATCCGGCGAACTGCACCACGCTGGGCAAGCCTTCTGTACGAAAGCTCACGAGCACCGGCAGCGCCGCCGTGATCAATGCCGCCACCGGCGCATTGATACCCATCTGCCCGATGGCCAGAGCGCGATAGAGCGCAGCCAGGCCGATGCCGCCAACTAGCCCCGCTGCCGCGCCCCAGAGCAGTGCGCTGCGCGGCGGAATCGGCTCGCCGGTTGCGAGGGCGAAGGCCAGCATGCACAGCAGTCCGGCGCCGTGTGCGACAACCACCACGCCAAAGGCATCGGAACCCTTGGCGGCAAGGCCGCCGTTGAAGTCGGCTGTTCCCCAGCAGGCAGCAGCGGCGAGGCTGAGTTCTGCGGAAGTGATGGCAGGGCTGGACAGGGTTGCGTGCTCCTGGGGATCAATATAGCAGCCGGGGATGAACCTTTAGCCACGGGCAAACTGTCGAGGCTGCGCCAAGACCTCCCACGTTAGCCAAAGGACGGCTAACATGAGGCACCCCTGGAGTGTTTGGGGTAGAAGAAAACGCAAGGTCTTTCGACTCGAGCCTCGTGTCCCACCCCAGCAAGCCAAGAGCGCGCTTGCCGAGGGGCCGGGCACAGCTCGGCCCGCGCTCGGATGACAGAACAGGGTTTATTCGCAATATGGAGGTTTATTCCGAATACGCGAAGGTGAGCTTCACCCCGGCCACTTCCACGACATCGCCCTCGGCCAGCTCTTTCTGTCCGGCAACTTCCGCGCCGTTTACTTTGATGCGGACATCTTTCTCTGAAGCGGCGATGAAGTAGCGATCATCGCGGTGGTTGATGACCGCTGCCACGCGCGGAGCAAACCAGCCCTTCAGCTTGATCGATGCCATCTCCGATTTGCCGATGACATTCAGTTTGCTGCTGAGCACGTAGCGGGACTGGTCGGTCTTGCCTTCCATGACGGTAAGAGTCGCAATGCGTTCGCGAATGGGATAACGGGAAACGATCGGCTCGCCGGGAGCAGCTTGCGCCAGCATTTCCTTGGCCTGCTTGGTTTCGAGCATCACCGTGGCGTCGAGCTGCGGCACCGGCGGGGTCACATTCAAGGGAGGCAGGGCGACTTCCGCCCGCCGTGCCTCATCCTGAAATGCGATGGTATGTTTGCCCACCAGGACGACATCCCCGTCACGAAGAGCAGACTTGCTGATGCGTCGGCCATTCACGAATGTCCCATTCAGGCTGTTGCTGTCCTCAATCACGAAGTGGTCGCCCTCGAAGCCAATGCGGGCATGGTGGCCGGAGACGGCAAGGTTATCGATTTGAACGTTGTTGTCCGGCAGCCGCCCGATGGTGAGCGTGCCGCCCTCGGGAAGCGAGTACTCCTTCAGAGTAGCTTGTTCAAACTTCAGAAAGAGTTTTGCCATTTCGGACTTCCTCCAGAGGCCGCGTCCAGCCACTTCTTGTACCACGGCTGCTCTTCGAAACGCAGTAGCAGACAAGTAATGTTGTCTTCGCCGCCACCGTCACGGGCAGCGTCTACCAGCCGGTCGCAAGCCTTCTGCAGATCGGAGGCTGACATGACGGTTTCCAGAATCTTGTCATCGGAGACGTGGCGGGTGAGGCCATCGCTGCACAACACCAGCACATCCCCGGGAGCAGCTACCAGGTCATCCAGGTCGGGCTGAACCGAAGGCTCGGTCCCCAGGGCGCGCACGATGACGTTCTGCATCTGCGAGGTGCGGGCTTCCGCCAGGGTTATCATCCCCAGGCGCACCTGCTCCATCACGAGCGAGTGATCGTTGGTGAGCTGCTCGATGGAACCATCGCGGATGAGATAAATGCGGCTGTCGCCGACATGCCCGACGGAGAAGAAGGCTCCATCTGCCAGCACCGCGACGATGGTCGATCCCATGCCGGCCTGGGCTGCCTTCTCGGAGGCGGCATTGTGTACGGCCTGG
>DASPRM010000112.1 GCA_035624455.1 Terriglobales bacterium | reverse complement strand
TAGTCGTCCCCGGGCAGACGGTGCACCAGGGCGAGCCCATGCTGTACGTTTCCAGTCCGGATTACTCACAACTGCGTAGCAACTATCTGAAGGCCAAGGATGCCCACGCGCTGGCGCAGATGGCCTATGTGCGCGCCAAGGATCTGTATGATCACGGCGCGATTGCCCAACAGAACCTGGAGCAGGCGCAATCGGCTGAAGTGCAAGCCAGTGGCGATCTGGCGGCGGCGCAGGCTGCGCTGAAGGTTCTGGGGATTACGGATCCGGACACGCTGGTGAAGGGCCCTCCGTCATTTGAGGTTCCGGTGAGGGCGCCAATTGCTGGACTGGTGGTGGAGCAGGACGTGGCCGCGGGGCAACTCATTCAGCCTGGCAGCACGCAATGCTTCGTGATTTCCGATACAACCAACGTTTGGGTGCTGGTGAATATCTACCAGAAGGACTTGCCTTACGTGCGTGTGGGACAGCCGGTAACGATTCAGACCGATACGTATCCCGAGGTGTTCCACGGGCGCATCTCTTATGTGGCTGCGTCGCTGGATCCGAGCACGCGCACGCTGCAGGCACGCATTGACACCAACAATCCGGGCGGGAAACTCAAGAAAGATATGTACGTAGTGGCGACCGTGCAAGCGGGCACGATTTCGAACGCGATTGTGCTTCCGGATGCGGCGGTCCTGCGCGATAGCGAGAACCAGCCTTTTGTTTACGCCGCCACATCGGCGAACCAGTTTGGCAGGCGCTCCGTGACGTTGGGGGAAAGCTTGCACGGACAAACCGAGGTGACCAGCGGGCTGAAGCCTGGCGACCAGGTCATCGGAGACGGCAGCTTATTCCTGCAGTTTGCGAATTCGCTGCAACGTTAGCAGCATTGCGCCGGCATGGAAGGGATCTGCAATTTCAAGTGAGGATCGTGCTCACCACATCTGAATGATTCACCGAATCGTCCAAGCGGCTCTGCGGCAAAAGTTCCTGGTGCTGATGCTGACCGCGTTCATTACGGTCGGCGGGATCATGTCGTTTCAACGGATGCCGGTGGATGCCTATCCGGATCTGTCACCACCCCTAGTCGAAATCATCACTCAATGGCCGGGCCACGCCGCGGAAGAAGTCGAGAGGCTGGTGACGCTGCCGCTCGAGATTGAGATGAACGGCGTCCCCCACATGGTAGTGATGCGGTCGATCTCGCTTTATGGCCTGTCCGACATCCGGCTGACTTTTGAAGAAAGCACCAACGACTATTTTGCGCGGGAAGTGGTGTTCGAACGGCTGGGGCAAGCCACGCTGCCGGCGGGGGTCAATCCGACCCTTGCTCCTTTGTTCAGCCCCAGCGGGCTCGTGTACCGGTATGTGCTGGAGAGTCCGGATCGCACTCCCCAAGAACTGAAGACCATTGAAGACTGGGTGGTGGAACGGGCCTATCGCTCGGTTCACGGTGTGGCCGACGACTCGGGTTTCGGCGGCACGGTGATGCAATACCAGGTGTTGCTCGACCCGGCGCGCATATATGGCTATCACCTGACGGTTCCGCAAGTGATGACGGCCTTGGCCGCCAACAATGCCAATGCGGGAGGTGGATTCTATTCGCAAGGCGGACAGTTCTATTACGTGCGCGGGATTGGGTTGGTGCGCAATACCGATGACATCGGGAACATCGTTGTCGGCGCGAACAAGGGAGTGCCCATCCGGGTGCGGGATGTAGGACAAGTCACGATCGGACATGCACCCCGACTGGGGCAATTCGGCTTCCAGAAGAATGACGACGCGGTGGAAGGTGTCATTCTCATGCTGCGCGGCGAGCAGACGCAGAATGTGCTCAAGGGAGTGGAAGCCAAAACCGAGCAGTTGAACCATCAGATCCTTCCACCCGACGTTAAGATTCGTCCCTACTACGACCGAAGCGAACTGGTGGCCCTGACCACCGATACGGTAGAGAACAACCTGCTGCGCGGCATGTTGCTTGTGCTGCTGGTGCTGATTTTCTTTCTGGTCAGCGTGCGCGCGGCGATCATCGTGGCGCTGACGATTCCGCTGTCGCTGCTGTTTGCGTTCATCGTCCTGCACGCTCACGACGTGGCGGCGAACCTGCTTTCGATCGGCGCAATCGACTTCGGCATCGTCATTGACGGCACCGTGGTAATGATGGAAAACATCTATCGCGAATTGGCGCTACGCGAAGCGCAAAGCTACCAACTGAATGAGGTCATTCTGGCGGCGGCGAAGGATGTGGACCGACCGATTTTTTACTCGGTGGCGGTGATCATGGCGGGTTATCTGCCGATCTATGCGCTTAGCGGGCCCTCGGGGAAGCTGTTCCATCCCATGGCTGAGACGATGTCGTTTGCGCTCCTCGGCTCGTTGATCCTCACCCTTACGCTGGTCCCGGTCCTGGCTTCGTATTGGTTCAAGAGCGGCGTGCGGGAGAAACGGAACCGAGCTTTTGAATGGATGAAACAGAAGTATGCGAAGCAGTTGGATTGGGCGCTCGATCGGCCCAAGACCACAGTGATCCTTTCGGCCCTCATCTTCGGGGCCACTCTGCTGCTAGTTCCGTTTATCGGCGGTGAATTCATGCCGCACCTTGATGAAGGCGCGCTGTGGGTGCGGGCCACGATGCCCTACACGATTTCGTTCGAGGAAGCCAGCAAGATTGCGCCGCAGATCCGCGCGATCCTGTTGTCGTATCCGCAGGTAACGGTGGTGGGCTCGGAGTTGGGGCGGCCAGACGATGGCACCGATCCCACAGGTTTCTTTAACTGCGAGTTCTATGTTGGACTAAAGCCGTACAAAGACCCGGCGTGGCGCGGTCGAATCCACGACAAGAAGCAACTCATCGAGTCGATCAACGACCAGCTCACGACCTTCCCGGGAATTATCTTCAACTATACGCAGCCGGCTGAGGACGCGGTCGATGAAGCACTGACCGGCCTGAAAAGCTCGCTGGCGGTCAAGATCTACGGCCAGGACCTGAACGTGCTTCAGGATAAAGCGATCCAGATCAAGAACGCGTTGGCGCGGGTGCCTGGTTTCACGGAGCTTACCGTAGTGCGCGAACTGGGCCAGCCCAGTTTGCTGGTGGATGTGGATCGCGACAAGATCGCGCGGTATGGAATCAATATCGCCGACGTGGAAGCGGTGGTCTCGGCAGCGGTTGGCGGGCAAGCGGTGACGCAGGTCATTCAAGGAGAAAAGCTGTTTGATCTGGTGGTCCGCATGCACCCTCAGTTCCGCAGCAGCGCTCATGAGATTGGGAACCTGCTGGTGGGCACGCCGGATGGGCAGCAGATTCCACTCAGCCAACTTGCCGATATTCATCAGGGGAACGGAGCATCGTTCATTTATCGCGAGAGCAACTCGCGCTATATCGGCGTGCAGTACAGCATCGAAGGCCGCGATTTGGAGAGAGCAGTTCACGATGGGCAAGACGCCGTCAACAAGGTAGTGAGCCTTCCGTCGGGGTACTGGATGACGTGGGGCGGAGAATACAGCCAGCTGGTCGAGGCAAGATCGCAGATGTACTTCATCGGTCCGCTGGCAATAGTGCTGATTTTTATGATCCTGTTTGCACTCTACGGAAACTTCAAGTTTCCGGTCACGATTGCGCTGGGGGTCATCATGACTGAGCCGGTGGGAGCTTTGCTGGCGCTCAAGGTTACCCATACACCCTTCAGCGTTTCATCAGTACTGGGGTTGCTTGCGCTGATGGGAGTCTCCGTGGAGACCGCCGTGATTCTGGTGTCTTACATCAATAAGCTGCGACAGGAAGGAATGGCGATTCGCGAGGCCACTCGGGAAGCCTCGCTGCTGCGTCTTCGCCCGATCATGATGACCGCCCTGGTCGCGTGCCTCGGGCTACTTCCCGCGGCCCTCTCCACCGGCATCGGCTCAGATACCCAGAAGCCTTTCGCTATTGTGATCGTCGCCGGCTTGATCTCGCGCCTCTTTATCGGCTTCTTCGTCAATCCCGTCTT
>DASPRM010000111.1 GCA_035624455.1 Terriglobales bacterium | reverse complement strand
CGAGCGCCTCTTCGCCTGGCTGAAGAACTTCCGGCGCCTGCTGGTGCGTTGGGAACGACATAGCGCAAACTTCCTCGGCATGATTCAACTGGCATCCATGTTGATCCTGCTGAGACGTTTGTGAGACCACTTCTCAGTAGTCAACAATCAGCACCCTCATTAGTGGCATTAGCTGTGGCAGCGGCTGGAATGAACTACCCCACCCAAGCCTAAAGGCGGCTAGAGTGGGGCACCCTCAAGTTCTAGCCGAGCGCGATTTGCTGAGTAAAGACTACTGACTACTGACCACTGATGGCCCCTGCCGTCTAACCCCTTTGGCGAGACCTTTCGAGTGCTCAGAAGCCCCGCTTGTACCTTCTTCAAATCCGCCGAAGTACCCGTTTTTTAATACTTTAGTAATGTTTGCGCCAGCCAAAGTGAGGGGTACTCTGTAGCCTGCGTGTTCAACAACGGAAACATCTCGGAATTGCGGAGCGCAGTTCGTTTCCCCCTACGGCTGCCGATGTTTATTAAAACCAGCTCGGTATCGCTCAGCGGGCGGACGCAGAACATTTCCGCGTGTGGGGTTCTCTTCGATACGGACACCGACATGTCGGTGGGTGCCAATATCGAATTCACGATTTCCATCCCCGCAGATGTCATCGGGACCCCCTCTAATGTGCAAGTCAGCGGCGCCGGGCGCGTAGTGCGTTGTGCCGCAGAAGACGGCCGGAGGGCAGTTGCGGCGGTCATCGATGAGTATCGATTCGAACGGGGATAGAAGGGGAACCACCATGGCCACGGGGCCGGACAAGACGCCAGCCAATGGGACGAAACCGTCTGCTGGGGCGGAGCCCGGCGAAGCAACGCTGCCGACCGAAGGGATCCGCCTGATTGTTGCCGACACTCAAGCCATCTTCCGCGTAGGCGTACGCAAGGTGTTGGCGCTGGAAGATGACATCCGCATGGTGGCGCAAGCCGAAACGCTGGGCCAGACCCTGGCGGCAGTGACCAAGCATCCCGCCGACGTGTTGTTGTTTGAGGCGCGCCTCACCCCCAATCCGGCGGAGGCGATTTCCGAAGTTGTCAAACGCGCCCCCAATTTGAAGATCGTGATCACCACTGGCGATTTGGACGAGAATCAGACCGTTGACTATCTGCGGCGTGGTGTGCGCGGCATGATCTCGCGCAATATCGCTCCCGACCTGCTTATCCGGTGCGTGCGCAAGGTGGCGGCAGGCGAGACCTGGCTCGACAATCAGGGCGTTAACTGGGTGATTGAAGCTTACCGCTCACAATCATCCATGGTGGGCTCGCCGCGATCGAAGAATCGCCTGACCGATAAGGAACTGCTGATCGTCTCCTGTGTGGCGCAGGGAATGAAGAACAAAGACATCGCGCGTGAGATCGGAACGACCGAACAGGTGGTCAAAAATTATCTGCGCCGGGTTTACGACAAGCTGGGTGTCTCCGATCGCCTCGAACTCGCGCTCTACTGCGTGCATCACCGGCTGCTGGAAAATACTCCGAATCCTCCCGTCAAGAACGGCAACGGCAACGGCCTCGATACCGACAAGCCGCTGCAAATGAACTCGGATTAATCAGCAGTCAGCAATCAGCCGATAAACTTGAGGATGCCCTCGCTAGCCCGCTTTTTTGGTTAGGGCGGGGCATTACACCTTCTTAGCTGCTCTGCGAACTGCTAACTGCCACTGGTAAGGGCCGCGACGACTCCCAAGTGCTAATTACTGAGTGCTGACTGCTGCGTGCTCCGTGCTCCGTGCAATCCCTTCTGCTAGAATTCCCCGTCCTCAATCCATACACGAAAGCGCGCATTGCGGGGAACGGGTGCGTGCGGCAGCCGTGAGCGTCATTTGAAGGAGCAGGTATGAAGGGCGATCCTAAGGTAATTGCCGTGCTGAACGAAGTCCTGAAGGCAGAATTGACCGCAATCAATCAGTATTTCCTGCACGCCGAGATGTGCGAGAACTGGGGCTATGAGCGGCTGGCAAACCTAGTCCGCAAGGAATCAATAGAAGAGATGACGCACGCCGAGAAGCTGATGGAGCGCATCCTCTACCTCGACGGCACGCCCAACATGAGCGACTACTTCAAGATCAACATCGGTCAAACGGTAGAACAGCAGTTCAAGAATGACGTGCAGCTGGAATACGATGCGGTGAAACGGCTGAACGACGGCATCCACACCGCCAGCGCGCAGAACGATGCTGGCTCGCGCGAGCTGCTGGAGCACATCCTGACTGACGAAGAGCACCATATCGACTGGCTGGAAGCGCAGCTGCACTCCATTAACGAGATGGGCATACAAAACTATCTGGCGCAGCAGTTGAAGGAAGAAGAGGAAGAGGACTAGGCGCCAGAGGTCAGAGCACTTCCTGCTAGAATAAATCAGCTTCTGCGAGCAGCGCCGGAGAGATGGCCGAGTGGCTGAAGGCGCACGCTTGGAAAGCGTGTATACTCGAAAGGGTATCGAGGGTTCGAATCCCTCTCTCTCCGCCAGCGAATTCCAGGTCCGTCGCTTCGCTCGGGATTTCCCCTGCGGGCTCAGACGCCGGCAAACCCTCTCAAGTTCAAGTCCCTGTCTCCGCCAGCCTGATCAATCTCGTTCGCGCTTTCCCTACCCATAACAACCAAATTCAGAGCTACCGCCTCTAAGACATGCCACTTCGAAGCACGCCATGGCAGCCCAGGTCCCGCTCCAGCTTCGCCGACGCTTCCCGATCCCGGGCTGGCTCCTGGTTGCCACGATAACCGTGATTCTCGCCATAAGCGCCTTCGCCCTGCTGGTGCGACACTGGCCATTCACGGAGTCCGCCGTGGTTCAGTCGCTGGAAGCTGCCAGCTCCAGTAAAGTCAGGATAGGGAGCTTTCGTAGCCTGTATTTTCCCCATCCGGGATGTGTAGCGCGAGATGTCGCCTTTGTGCACGACCCTGGGAGCAATGGTCCGCCGCTTATCACCATTCGCCAACTCGCGGTCCAAAGCTCATTCCTAGGTATGCTGAGGCATCACGTCAGGACGCTCCGAATTGACGGAATGCAGATTCAAATCCCTCGCCAGACTGATGAGAAATTCAAGTCGACCAGCAAGTTTGTAATCGATGAGCTGATCGCCAACAAAGCCACCCTGATATTTCCCCGAGCAGAGAAGAAACCGCTGGAGTTTTCGATTCACTGGGGAAGATTGCGAAATGTTGGAGGTTCGGGAGCGATGCTTTTCGAGGTCCGCCTTTCGAATCCTGAACCTCCTGGAGAGATAGAGGCGAGTGGCAGCTTCGGGCCGTGGAATGGTGCTGATGCCGGCCACACGCCGCTTTCTGGACACTACATTTTTCAACGAGCCGATCTCAGCATTTTCCACGGAATCGCCGGGTTGCTTTCCTCCCGCGGAGACTTCGAGGGCACGCTGGAGCACATTGCGGTGCAAGGTTCCGCCGATACGCGAAATTTCACGGTTACGTCCAGTCGTCACAAAGCCGATCTCAAGAACCAATTCCAGGCCGTAGTAAACGCAACCACTGGCGAAACGCAGCTTCAGCGGGTGGATTCGCAATTTCGCCGCACCCATCTCGTTTCCACTGGAATCGTTGCCAAGCATGAAGGCACACACGGAACTTTGACGACTCTCAATGTCTGTTCAAAAGCGGGAAGAATCCAGGACCTGCTGCTTTTGTTCACCAAGGCGGATCGCTCTCCCATGACCGGCAGTACGAGTTTCTGCGCAAACGTTTCGCTTCCTGCGCAAGAACGTCCGTTCCTAAGGCAGGTAGAGTTAGAAGGCGATTTCGGAATCGATACTGGGAGCTTTACAACACCGCAAACCCAGGAGAATGTGAACAAGCTGAGCGCAGAATCACGAGACCAGGACGATCACGATCCTGGCACCGTTCTTTCCGGCCTGAAAGGCCACGTGAAGTTGATTGATGGGATCGCCACATTCACCGATCTCTCGTTCAGTATTCCCGGCGCTTTCGCGCAGATGCAGGGGACCTATGACGTGATCTCGCACCAGGTCGATCTCCATGGGACACTGAAGATGGATGCGTCTCTGTCTCATACGGCCCACGGGGCAAAGGCATTGATCATGAAGTTCATGGAACCCTTCTTCAAGAGAAAGCCGCAGGGATCAGTGGTCCCAGTAAAGCTCACCGGTACTTATGAGATGCCATCCTTCGGTCTGGATTTGAACGGACAAAAAGAAAATAGGACTTCGAAGCGGCTGCAGCAGCTGTATGCGACCTCTTCTCACTGATTGACGCCCAGCATCTGGGATCAACGCGGCAGGACCTGGGATTACCCGACTCGTCACCAGCGGTCGCATTGCGGGCGACCATCATTTCAGTGTAGATTGGAACACTCGTTTGGGTGGGTAAGTTCGTTGCGATCGACTGCCAAAGCCATAGCCCTGCTGTGCTTAGTACTGACCTTATGGTCTGCAGCGGCGGTTGTTGTGCACCACCACTCCGGGACGGCTGCGGACTCGAAATGTACCGTCTGCATCGTCGCCCATTCCGCTTCTCCGGAAAGTAGTTTCGTCCTCGCGCAGGCGTATTTTGTTCCCATCCCCAGCCCGCGCGTGGAGCCGGTTTCCGCCAGGCAGCGCCTCATTGCGTTTGCGCTCAGCGTCCGTCCGCCTCCTGCGGTTTAGGTCTCAGAAGAATCACCTGTCTGGGTGTTTGATTCGTTCTGCAGTCCTAATTCATTTGGGAGGATTCATGCTGCTCTTATGCAAGAAGTTGTGGTGTTCGGTTTTGTTAACAGGTCTCGTTTCGGGATTCGCGGTCAGCGGCTACGCGCAGTCAGGCGGAAGCTCGACTTCGGTAACCGGCACGGTGTTGGACCCTTCGGGCGCAGTCGTGCCCGGCGCGGTCGTCGAGATTCGCAACCCAGTCAGCGCCTTTGAACGCACCACCACTACCAATGCCGCAGGAAAATTTACCATCCCCAACGTCCCCTTCAATCCTTATCACCTCACGGTCACCGGTCATGGATTCGCTTCCTATGCGCAGGACGTTGATGTTCGATCCACGGTGCCCGTGAATCTCAGTATTCAGTTGGCGGTGGAAACCGCCGCTACCACCCTGACTGTGGAAGCTTCTGCGGAAGACCTGCTGGAAAACACGCCGTCATTTCACACCGATGTGGATCGCGCGTTGTTCGACAAGCTCCCACTGGAGAGCCAGTCATCATCCGTGAGTTCGCTGGTCACGCTGGCCACACCTGGAATCGCGGCCGATTCCAACGGCTTGTTTCATGGCATTGGCGATCATGCAGAAAATTCCTTCTCCGTTGACGGCCAGCCCATTACCGATCAACAGAGCAAGGTCTTTTCCAACCAAATTCCCCTGGATTCGATCGAGTCGATGGAAGTCTTCGCCGGTGCACCTCCGGCTGAATTCGGCGATAAAACCAGCGTGGTCATCAATGTCACGACCCGCTCGGGCCAGGGCGTTACCACGCCACATGGCAGCGTCACGGCTTCCTATGGATCGTTTGGCACCACCAATCCCGGTTTCAATCTCGCCTACGGCGGACAGAACTGGGGAAATTTCATCTCTGTGAATGGCCTGGACAGCGGCCGCTTCCTCGATCCTCCTGAGTTCCGCATATTTCATGCCAAGGGCAACGAGGAGAATATTTTTGACCGAGTGGATTACCAGTTAAACGAGGCAAATAGCCTTCACTTCAACCTGGGCTTCACCCGCTCCTGGTTCCAGACCCCGAATTCTTACGACGCCCAAAACGCCACCGCGTGGAATGGCCTGGTGGTCGACAATGGCGGGATTGGTCCTGATGGCATCCCCGTCGGTCCTGCCGATCAGCGCTCGAAGATAAATACCTTCAACATCGCTCCCTCCTGGACGCGCATTATCAGCCCAACCACAGTTTTCACTCTCGGGGGTTACGTACGGCGCGACCAATATAACTACTATCCCAGCAACAATCCCTTTGCCGATCTCGCGCCCGCAGGCCTGCAGGAAGAGTCAGTCAGGCAGGACCGCACCCTCACCAATGCCGGGCTTCACACCAACATTTCCTACGTAAAAGGCATCCACAACCTGAAGGTGGGAGCGACTTACGAACACACCTTCCTCACCGAGAATGATCACCTGGGCATCGTCGATCCTAACTTCATCGGCGGGTTGCTCGATGACAATGGCAACTCCTGCGTGGATGCAAATGGCAATCCGATCGCGCCGCCATGCACAACTCTGGCGCCCTTCGACCTCACTCGGGGAGGCAGCCTGTTCTTGTTTCACGGGCACACCGATGTCAAGGAGCTTGCTCTCTACCTGCAGGATACGATCAGCAAGGGACCCTGGTCGTTTAACCTTGGGCTGCGCGGCGATTTCTACAACGGCCTTTCTAGCCATAACGAAGCCGAGCCGCGCCTCGGCATGTCCTACAACATCAAGAAGACCAATACCGTCCTGCGCGTTTCCTATGGTCGCATTCTGGAGACGCCGTTTAATGAAAACCTGGTGCTTTCCAGCATTGGCTGCGCGTCTCCGGTGCTGAACCCACTGCTTGGTTGCTTCGCGCAAGGCGAGGTAACCCCAATCAGTCCGGGCTGGCGGAACGAGTTCCATACCGGTGTTGAACAAGCCTTCGGCAAGTACATGGTGGCCTCCGTCGAGTACATCTGGAAGTACACGCACAATGCCTACGACTTCAGCGTTCTGGGCAACACGCCGATCACCTTTCCCATAGCCTGGCAGCGCTCCAAGATTCCGGGAGTGGCCGGCCGGGTGAGCGTACCTAACTTTCACGGATTCACAGCGCTGGTGGTCTTCTCCAGCGTGGCAGCACGTTTCTTCAATCCCCAGGTGGGTGGAGCTGGTTCAGTTCCGGCAGCGGGAGCGCCTACCGGTGTCTTCCGTATCGATCACGACGAAAAATTCAATCAGACAACCCACTTGCAATATCAGCCTTGGAAAAAGGGGCCTTGGGTAGGCTTCAACTGGCGGTATGACAGTGGTCTGGTAGCCGGTGCGGTTCCGTGCGCAGGAGGTAACTGCGCCAACGGTCCAGCTGGAGACGATACGGTGGTGGACGCATCCGCCATTAGCCCGAATCAGCAATTCGAGGCGGGCCTGTTTTGCGGATCGGTCCGTGCTACCCCAACAACGCCAATCAGTTCGAGGTTGGGTCCGAACCTCTGTCCTGCCGGCCAGTACGGTTCGACATTAATAAAGATCCCGGCACCTGGAACCGAAGATGACGATCACAATCCTCCGCGTATCGCCGCCCGTCATCTATTCGATCTTGCGATCGGCCATGACAACATCTTTCACGGCGATCGTTTCAAGTGGAGCGTGCAATTCAACGTCATTAACCTGACTAACAAGGTAGCGCTCTACAATTTCCTTTCCACCTTCAGCGGAACGCACTACGTCACGCCGCGAAGCTATACCGCCCAACTGGGTTTTCATTTTTGACCTTGAAAGGAAAGGCTGGGGCGAGCAGCGCCCCTCGTCCTTTCCCAGGCTGCGTCGCGCATCCTACCGATCCAATACTGCATCGAAGAGATAGCGCTACTATTTACCAAAAACTAAACATGGTCAGCGAAATCACACGCGACGAGCTAAAACAGAAACTGGATCACCCGCGGAGATTCACTCTGATTGAGGTGCTGCCGCCACAAGACTATTCTCGGGCGCACCTTCCAGGAGCCATCAACATTCCCGCGGCTCAGCTGCGCGGGCAGGCGGCGGAACAGCTGCCTAACAAGGACATGGAAATGATTGTGTACGGCGCCGGTCCGGACTGTCCCGAATCCAAAGAAGCCGCCGCCGAATTATCCGAGATGGGCTATATCAATGTCCGGCGTTACGTTGGCGGAAAAGCCGACTGGATCAGCGCCGGGTTCCCGATCGCCAGCGACTATGAGCAGCGCACGGTCAAGCCCGCTGTGTAGGAGGATCCCTCACGAGCGAGATCAGTTCGGCTGAATTTTGGGTTTCACCGGATACCGGTGTTCCAGATCATAAAACCGCCGTGGACCATGGTCAGATTTCACTTCGCCGCGGGGCTGCTCGCTCTGTGAACTCACTCCCACGGCAGCTTGCACCAGCGGTTCACTCGTGGTGTAGATTGCCTCGTCGAATTGGGTTCCGTTGTTCGCGCGGGCCACGGTAAATACTGGGAATGCATTGCTGTTAGAGTACGCAACCGCAAAATAATCACCCACCATTCGCCCGGTCTTGGTATTTGCCAGCCAGTCGATCGACATCGGTCCGACTAGCAAGCTGGGTGCACTCCAGGTGTTGCCGCCATCCCGCGAATTCGTGTAGCCCACATTGAGCGCACAACTAGTCTCATCGCAGGCCGCGGTCGGATAGTAGTAGTACAAGATTGCCAGATGCGCCGAAGCTCCGCTGGTGGCCGGGTCGGAAGCGATGGCTGGAATGAAGTGATCGACCGTGCTGCTCACGTCATCCAGCGGAATCCGCACCGGAGCCGTCCAGGTGATTCCATCCGACGACTTGCTCAGCACTACGTCATTGGACGAACACCCCGTCCGAAAACGGCAGTCGTGCCAGACCACGTAGATCTCTCCCACTGCATCGACCGTTGCGGAGGGCAGGGCGTCGGTGCGAAGACCGCCTGCGACCAGATGATCGCCGATGTCGGCCACGGTGGCCGCCGAACTCCAGTTGGCGCCTCCATCCTGCGACGAAAACGCAATCACGTGCGTGCCCGAGCCATCCTGGATGGGCACAATCACTGTGCCGTTGGGCTGCACGACGGGCTGGCCACCCACGCCAGTCGCCATATCCCGCGTATTGGCCGGGGGACTCCAGGTGAGGCCGCCATCGGTTGACGTGCTCATCCAGATCAGTCCCTTCTGGCTGGGGTCGTCCCATTCCACGTAGCAATGGCCAAAGAACGGGCTGGCCTGGCCGTTATCGCACGCGATCCAATTCTTGTCGGCATCAGGAGAGTTACTGATGACAATCGGAATTCCCCAATGGAGGCCGTCGGGTGAACGGCTGACGACTACGGTGCTGGTTTGAACGATCGCCAGGGAATTGATCAGCCACACCGCATGCGCGCGATCGTAAGCAACAGCGGGATCGCTGACCGCGTTGTAAGCGCCTCCGGCAAAGACAGTGATTCCACTCAAGGAGCCGTTGGTCCAACTCACTCCTCCATTCGTCGAGGTCGCAAATCCGATGTCGGTGGAACCACCTCCGAAGAAGCGTCCAATCTGAAAAGTGGCGACCAGCGTGGACCCAAAAGCAGCCAAATCGGGTTCAACCTCGGTAGCATGTTGGCCGGAATTGTCGAAAAAAGTATCGGTGCTTAAGCGTGTTAGCAGCTGTGACGCTTGCGCTGGCGGTGGCGGACTCGTGGAGGAGCCCGAATCTGGCGGACTTCCTGAACCACATCCGAAGAGGACGATGAGCATGGCAGGCAAGACCATGCAGCCTGCTCTCCTCACAACCCCGTAGTCTGGCTGTCCCATAGTCCGCATATGCGAAGGGCGATATTACCGGACCGACAATTTGTGGACACGCACCATCTCTCATCCGGGCGCAAGCCGCAGGCACAATTCGTTCGAACGTTCGAACATTTTTCGGGCAATAAAACCGCGATTCCTGTTCCCGAAACGGAACTCCCCACTTCCCGCGCCTGCAGCCACTTAGGAGCCGTTGCCGCATAGAAAACCGCTGGAATCGCGCCCCCATCGCCGGGCTTGAAAAAAAATTTGACAGATGATCGAAAAAGTGTGTAAAAACCGCGGCCATACCATCACCTCACAATGTGACAGAGAGCACAAGTGTAGGTGACGGCATCACGACCAGGGATTGGCGATGGAACAAACCAGGGGCGCCTCGCTGAGTTTCTGTCTCTCCGACTCGTTCCCCGGTCTTTCCCGCCAAACGTGAAATCGGTTTTGCTGCGCGCCGCTCTTGCGGCGCTTGAACAAAGACGCAGGAGACCCAAATGAACTGCAACACTGACTCTCGCAGTCTGCCTTCGCATTCTGTCTGGGCGAGCCGTCGCTCCCCTCAGCTACAACACCATCGGCCGGATTTCCGATTTATGCTACACGCCTGCCTGGCTGGGATCCTTCTGCTGTTGCTTGCTGCGACGCCCGCGTTGGCGCAGAAATTTACCGGTACCATTGAAGGAGCGGTGGTCGATAAATCGGGTGCCGCCATCGGAGGCGCCACGGTGACCGTGACCAATACCGGCACCAGCGCCACGCGCACTACCTCCACGAGTACTTCCGGGGAATATAGTTTCCCTGACCTGCCCGCAGGCATTTACGACGTCCGCATCCAGCAGACCAACTTCAAGGAATTTGTCAGCAAGAGTGTTGAGGTGCACGTCTCCAGCATCGCAACCGTGAATGCCACGCTGGAAGTGGGCGCGGTTAGCGAGCAGGTTACAGTGGAGGCCAATACCGTTGCCGTGGAGACGGCATCCGGCGCGGTCGGCAATGTGGTCGAAGGCAATGAGGTCCGTGAATTGCCCCTCAACGGCCGCAGCTTCGTGCAGTTAACCCAGTTGATGCCCGGCGTCTCGCCACAAGCTAATTTCGATTCCAAGCACAAGGGTCTGGAGGCCGGTGTTGACTTCTCTGTAAGCGGCAACTCCAGCACCGCAAACATGTTCAACGTGGATGGTGTCAACAATAATGATGTCGGATCGAACCGCACCATCCTGGTCTATCCGTCGATCGATGCCATCCAGGAGTTCAAGATCCTACGCAACAGCTATGGCCCGGAGTATGGGCAGGCCAGCGGCGCTATCGTTAACATCATCACCAAGGGGGGAACGAATCAGTTCCACGGAGGCGTCTTCTATTTCGGCCGCAACGATGTTCTCAACGCCAAGGACTACTTCAACGGCCTGAACCAGATTCCCAAGGACAAGCTGCGCCGCAACGACTTTGGCTACAACATCGGCGGCCCGATCGTGAAAGACAAGCTGTTCTTCTTCTGGTCGCAGGAGTGGAACAGGGAAATTCGTGGCAAGGCACGCGTCGGAGACGTGCCCACGGCGGCAGAGAAGGGCGGCGACTTTAGCAACTTGCGAACCGATAAAAGCAACGCCGGGGCGGCATGCGATCCCGCCCCCAAGGTTGGCGGCATCGTCCTGACCAACATCAACCAGGTGCCGACTGGCGGGCTGTCCAAGGGCGGCCAGGAATATCTCTCGATGCTGCCAGATCCGAACGTTCCCAATCCGGTGAACTGCAATAACTGGGCGGAGTCGGTCGGATCCCCGGTTTATTGGCGAGAAGAAAACATCCGCGGTGATTACAAAATAGGGAAAACCTGGAGCATCATGGGGCGCTATACCCAGGATCACTGGGAAAACCCCTTTCCGAATACGCAAGGACTGTGGGGCGACGACCAATTCCCCTCCATTGAGAGCAGCTGGAAGCAGCCCGGTTATCAGGGGACGGTTAAGGTGACGAAGCTGCTAGGCACCACGGCAGTGAACGACTTCCAGTTCTCTTACGCTTCCAACCGCATCAATGCCACCCGCTCGGGAACCAATCCGGGATTGAACGACACCATCATTGCGGATAATCCCACGTTTTTCCCGCTCTCCGACAAACTGCAGGGCTCGAAGATTGGTTATCCGGGATTCTGGGGTGGATGCGGTCCCGATTGCGCGACTGGCTCCAATCTGTGGACGCAGGCGCCTTGGCACAACAACGAGCAGCTCATGATCTGGAAGGATGATTTCTCCAAGGTTCTGGGCAACCACACTTTCAAAGTTGGCGTGCTGGTCAGCAACAACCAGAAAAATGAGATGGTTAACAACGAGTCCCAGGAGAACGCCTTTTACTGGGGCGCAGCCTCGAACGACACCGGAAACGGCGCCTTCAATATGTTGTGGAATCAAGTGCAGTGGGGCGGCGGAGAGAGTTCGACCAACCCGTACTCCCAGATCCGATGGCACGACATTGAACCTTACTTCGGCGATACCTGGAAGTTCCGTCGAAACTTGACGCTGGACTATGGCTTCCGCTGGTCTTTCCTGCGTTTCCCGTATAGCGGTCCCGACAAGATCGCCACTTTCTCCCCTGCTGCGTACAACCCGGCCCTTGGTGGCGACCCTTGTAACGGATTGCTCTTGCCGCCCGGCAGCAGCGCCTGCGCGGCGGCAGGGTTCAAGGGGGGGGCCGACGGACCTAACCGCGCACTTAAGGAGAACAACAATCATGCGATCGCGCCGCGTGTCGGTATTGCCTGGGATCCCTATGGCGATGGCAAGATGGCGATCCGCGCCGGTGTCGGGCAGTTCTTCCAGCGCGAACGCTTGAACAACAACTTGCAGTTGGCCACCAATCCTCCCTTTAACCTGGCGGTAGGTTACAATCGCGCCTTTTCTACGCCTCCCGCACCAGGCTCGTTGAGTGCTTCCGGGACCCCTGCATGGGATCAGGATACTAGCGACATCCTGCCCAACACCTGGCAGTGGAACCTCACATTGGAACGAGAGGTATTCCACGATAGCAAGATGGAAGTGGCCTATGTAGGTAATCGTGGTATTCACCTGCTGACCTACACGGATGCCAATCGCCTAGCGCCAGCGGACCAGTTAGCATTCGCTCTGACTAACTCCGCCGCCCTTCGTCCGTTTGGTGCAGGAAATTGGGGCCGGATAAACGATGCCTTCTGGGGCGGCAATTCCAATTACCACTCGCTGCAGGCGTTGTTCCGCACGCGTTTGAAGGCTCTGGACGCGCAATTCGCCTACACCTGGTCCAGGTCTCTGACCAACACGGACCTTACCAATAGCGGCAATATTAATCAGAGCAGCGCGCTACTGGATCCTACCAATCCTCACCTGAACTATGGGCCTAGCCAGATCAACCGCCCCCACGTTTTCGTGTCGAACATCGTATATGACACGCCCACTCTGGTCGGGCACAATGCCGCGGTGCGCGGTGTCCTTGGAGGCTGGGAAATGGCGGCAATCCTTTCGTACGCCAGCGGTAGCTCGATGACCGTGTTTGCCAATGACTCGGTCACCGGCGCTCCCGGCGGCATCTCGGGCACGGGTGCCGGTCAAAACAACACCCGTCCCAACGTTGTGCCCGGTCAGGGTTGCCGTGCTCCGTCGGGGTCTCCCAAATACCAGTGGTTGAATCCCAATCGCTACACATTGATTGGCTACCAGCTCGGCACCTTTGGCGACGGCAGCATCGGTGACTGCCTCTCACCCGGCATCGCCAACACTGACTTCTCCCTCTACAAGAACTTCAAAGTGAAAGAACGGGTCACCATGCAGTTCCGTATGGAGTTCTTCAACCTGTTCAACAAGGTGCAATTCCTGGGTAACTACCAGAGCACGACGAACGTGACTACGCTTTACGATAGCGGAGCCACGAAGTGTGCCACCAACAATACGATTTGCTCGGTTTCGGTGAACCCGACCTTTGGCCAGGCGACGGTGGACAAAGGACCGCGTGAAATCCAATATGCTCTGAAGATCAACTTCTGAGCATATCCTTGCCAGACGAGGGTGAGACTTGATGCGCGTCGGGTCTCACCCTTTTCTGTTTTTCGGGTATGCTTTTCCGGTGACCAGGGTCTGTAAGCAGGATTCGTCGACTGCACTCTTTTCCCGCATCCACGAACGTTTCGGCGCCTGCGCTGGCGCTGCTCTCGCAGCCTCGCTCCTTTTAAGCACGGTCGTCGCGCAGACCCAGACACCAAGAACCCCGGGCGCGAAATCGAGCCCAAGCCGCAAGACAGCATCGCCGAACAAGCCTTCCGCGCCCACGAAACCTGAGCCTTCGGCGCAGGAGCGCCTGCAACAACACTACGACGCCGCCAGGACCTTTCAGCTCAGTGGCGATCAGGAGCATGCCGCCGCCGAATTTCGCGCCTTCCTCGTGGATGCGCTTCGGGCCTCTGCCAACGCATACCTGCATCTGAACCAATCGGACAAGGCGCAGCCGCTGTTCGAAGAGGCGTTGCGGCTGGCACCCGATTCCTCTGCCATCCGTCTCGACTTCGCTTCCATGCTGGCCCAGCAGGGCAAGCTCAGCGAAGCGCAATCGCAGCTGGAGAAAATCCTCCAAGCTTCTCCCGATGACGCCAAAGCTCATGCTGTTCTGGGCAGTGTCCTGTTCGACCAGGGGAATTACCAGGGCGCACGGCAGCACCTGGAAACTGCCGTTGTTGCTACCCCGACCTTCGATGTGGGCTATCTGTTGGGGATCACCTATATCAAGCTGAACGATATGACCCACACGCGGCTGCTGTTCGACGACATGCAGACCGGTCTGGGGGACACAGCTCCACTGCACATTATGTTCGGTCGCGCCTACGGGGAAGGCGAGTGGGAAGCGCTCGACAATGCCATTCTGGAGTTCAAAAAGGCAGTTGCCATCGATCCCAAGGCGCCGCAGGCGCATTACTTTCTCGCCCTTGCCCACCTCATGCGTGATGGAGAAGCAGGCTTTCCCGAGGCTGTTCCCGCCTTGCAAGCCGAGGTAAAACTCAATCCCAATGATGCCCGCTCTCACTATCTGCTCGGCTATATCGCGATCAAACAGCGCGATTCGAAGACGGCGGAAGCCGAACTGCTGCGTGCTGCGGCTCTCGACCCGCAGAATCCCGATCCTCTAATTTACCTTGGAAAGCTTTACGAGGATGCAGGCCGCGACAGCGAGGCCGAAGCTATTATGCGCAAGGCTATTGCTCTAACCACAGACGTCTCTCGCAACGAATACCAGATCAACCGCGCACACTACGTGCTGGGACGTATTCTCTTGCGCACGGGGCGCCAGGCCGAAGGCCAAAAGGAACTGGGGCTCTCCAAAGAGCTTCGTAACCGCTTGAATCGTCCCGATTCTGTAACCAATTCTGCCAGCGGAAATACTCCAGCCGGTGCGAACACCAAGAAGCTTACTGATGTAGCCAGCTTCTCCCCGGCAAAGAAAGGCGCTGCCTCCGCCGGCGCAGCTGCGTCCGCATCGCCGGAAGAGCAGAAGCAGGCCAAAGCTTTCATAGAGCAGATCGGGCCGGCGATCGCGGACTCCTATAACAATCTGGGTGTGTTATTGGCCGGGCAGAAGCAATACGCCGAGGCGCTGGAATATTTCCGCAAAGCGGGAGAATGGAATCCCTCTCTCAACGCCCTCGACCGAAATTGGGGCATGGCCGCGTTCTACGCCAAGCAGTACGATCAGGCGATTGCTCCCTTGAGTCGGCAACTGGCGGGTCATCCCGACGACCTGCGGATCCGCAGCGTGCTGGGCCTCTGCTTCTTTATGGTGCAGAGCTATCCCAAGGTACTGGAGACGCTGAAACCCGTAGAGACCCAGGTCGCGGACGATCCCGGCCTAGCCTACGCTTACGCGTTTTCGCTGGTGAAGACGGGCGAGTACGCGGAAGGAATCCGTCGCCTGAAGACCATTGCCCAAGCCAATCCCGACTCGGCGGAGATTCACTCCCTGCTCGGGCAAGCATTTGCCGATCAGAGAGAAGATGACAATGCCTTGGCGGAATATCACCGCTCAATTGCCCTCGATCCCAACCAGGCACAAACGCATTTTTTGGCTGGGCTGGCTTTGATACGCCAGGGAAACCCCGCCGAGGCTGTGCAGGAATTGCGAACCGCGCTCAAGCTCAATCCTCGTGATGCCAGCACCAAGTACCACCTGGCCTTTGCGCTGGTTCAGGATCAGAAAAAGGACGAGGCAGCCGTCCTTCTCCAGGAAGTTATTCGCCAGGATCCGAAATATGCTGACGCCTATTACGAATTAGGCAAGCTGCAACTGGAGCGGGGGGATGCTAAGTCGGCGATCTCCAGCCTAGAGACGGGAAGCAGGCTCAGTCCCGACAGCGACTACATCCATTATCAGTTGGCGATGGCCTACCGGCGCGATGCTCGCAGCGAAGATGCCGAGCGTGAAATCAAGCTCTATCAGGCCCTCAAGAATCGCCATCGAGGGCGCGATGTCCCGCAAACAAACTAACATCGGCCAGTGCTGCAAGGCTTTGCTCGCGATTCTTCTCCTTTTTCTCGACCTGTCTGTCGCGGCACAGCAATCCGCTAGTAACCCTCAGTTGGCTGCAGCACGGACCGCCTTAGAACGAAACGATCTTTCTCAGGCCGAAAAGTCGGTCTGGTCCATGCTCTCCTCTAACCCCAGCCAGACTGACGCTCTGACGCTGCTAGGCATTATACGCGGGCGCCAGCAGCGCTATGCCGAGGCCGAGTCGCTGTTCAAGCGCGTGCTGGAGCTTGATCCCAAATCGCTGCTTGCATACCGCTATCTGGGCAGTGCGCTGCTCGCACAAGACAAGCTGGACGAGGCCGTCGAGCAGTACAAGCAGGCAGAGAAGCTCGCTCCCCAAGATCCGGATCTGAGAGTGGAACTCGCCCGGCTTTATCTGGGCAGAGGCAATTTTGCCGATGCGCTTTCCACGATCGAAGCCATTCCTCGCGACCGCCTCCCCGGCTCCGCGGTTCCAGTCAAGGCCGCCAGCTTACTTGGTGTGGGTCGCGCCTCAGAAGCAGCAGCCCTGATCGATCGGGCCAGAAACTCTCCCCCTATAGCCATGGACCTGGCTGACGTCTTTCTCGCTGCTCATCGGCCCGATGATGCGCTGAAAGCACTCAACCTGGCGGCGCCGGCATCCAGGCGTCTTCCAGCTCGCTTCTACTATCTGAAAGGGGAAGCACTGAAAGCTAAGCAGGAATTCGGACCCGCGCTGGCGGCTTATCGCCAGTCACTTGCACTCGATCCCAAGACAATTCCAAGCCTGCTCGCGATGGCAGAAACCTACGCCGCTCAAAATAAGCATGACGAATCTTTAGCCGCCCTGCAGCGGGCACGCGCTCTGGATCCTGACTCGCTGCCCGTGCTTCGTCACGTGGTAGTGGAGGCAATGGCCACGGGCCGCAACCTGATTGCCAAGGAAGCTGCTTCCGATCTCATCAAGAAAAGCCCGCAGAATCCTGATGATAAGTATCTGGCCGCCGCCGTGATGCTGCAGCAGGAAGAGTACCGCGCTGCGACCCAGCTTCTGGAAGACTATGTCAGGGTGCGACCCAATGAGCCGAAAGCATACCTGGGACTAGGGATTTCCTACCTGAGCCAACTGCGTTATCCAGAGGCACGAAACGCCCTAGAGCGCGCGCTGCAATTGGATCCGAGCCTCGCCGAAGCCGAATATGAGCTGGGATTGGTTTACGCCAAGGAGGGCAACACGCGGCAAGCCGTCCAGCATCAGGAGCGCGCCGTCGAAATACGGCCTGCGCACGCCAAAGCGCTGTTCAGCCTGGGCACCTTGTATCTGGAGTCGGGCGAACTGGAGAAGGCGCTCAGCGTACTCCAGCGTTCGGCTGCGGCTGATCCGAGTTTCGCCAAGACCGAATACGAGATCGGCCTGGCCCTCAGCAAATTGGGACGCTCCCAAGAGGCCCAGCTCCACATGGAGCGTTACCGCGAACTTCAAGAAGCCGAACACCAGGCCGCCAAGAATGCAAGGAAACAGCTGACGCCACCGTGAGCACAGAAGCTTGGTTAGCGTGGATTGTAGAAGGCACAGGCAAATGGAAGTAGGCGGAATCCGAAGCTTGCGACAATCGGCTTGGCAGGGCTTGCTTTGGAATCGCACGCTCTTCTTGCTTTTGCTGTTCGGCTTGACTTCGGTAGTGGGGGCTCAAAATCAGCAGACTCTGCCGGCGTCATCTGAGTTGGAAATTATTGTAGTGAGTTCGCAGACCGAAGCGGAGGGAATACTGCAGCGTCTGCGTAGCGGAGAAGATTTTGCGACACTGGCGCGGGAGAAATCAATTGACGCAAGCTCCGATGCGGGTGGATCTCTGGGACGGGTTGACCTGAGCACTCTGCGCTACGAGTTGCAGGAGGCTTTACGAGCTGTCGGTCCCGGAAAATTCGCCGGCCCGGTAAAAATCCCGACTGGTTACGCAATCCTAAGAACTTTTTCGGGGGCCCCGAGCGGTAACAATTCGCAACGTTCGACGCCGAATGTGCCTCCCACAACGGGAGCGAGTCTCCCCTCCGGCAGCGGCCAAGGCATGATGCCGACCGCCACGCTTGCGCTCGCCGGGCGCGGCAAAATTGCATATCCCCCTGATGTCTCCGGAGCCGTGGAAGTCGAGATTGCGTTCCGGCACATGCCGAAGCCTCCCGGCTGGGATCGTGACTTGCGATCAATCTGCCAGATGAGGCAGTACTCGCTGAGGCGGGCCGTGGGCCACTTAGAACAACTCCTGGATCCGAATGATCCGGATAGCTATGTCTCGACCAAGCCAGAGCAGGTAGGACAGGTGCACTTTGTTTTAGCGCAACTCCTGGCGTATCAGGGAGAAATGGATCCCGCGATCCAACATTGGCTTGAGGCGTATAAGCTAGCGCAGGCGCAGGCTCCCGAGATGGTGCCGGAGATGCTGGAAGTTCTCGGAACTGCGTATATGCATAAGTCCGAGATGGAAAATAATGTCTATCGCCAACCCGGCGATCGGTGTCTGTTCCCGCCAGTCAAGCCGTTTGTATTTACGCAAAAAGCAGATTCCGAAAAAGCAGTTGAGTACTTTTCGAAATATCTGGAGCAGAAACCGGATGCTCAGGAAGTGCGGTGGCTGCTGAACCTGGCATACATGACATTGGGAAAATATCCCGAGGGAGTTCCAGCGAACTACCTGATCGCACCATCCGTATTCGAGTCGGAGGAGAACGTGGTTCGCTTTACCGATATTGCGCCGTCTGCAGGCCTCAATTCATTCTCCGAAGCGGGTGGCGTGATCGTCGACGACTTTGATAATGATGGCCTGCTCGATGTGGTTACCTCAAGCTTCGATCCTTGTGAGCCGCTTCACTTTTTTCATAACAACGGGGACGGAACATTTACAGACCGTGCGCTGCAAGCTGGACTGGGCGATCAGTTAGGCGGTCTGAACATCATCCAGGCAGATTACAACAATGATGGCTGCATGGACATCTTGGTTCTGCGTGGCGGTTGGCAGTTTCCCATGCGCCCTTCGCTGCTGCGCAACAACTGCGATGGCACGTTCACGGATGTCACTCGCGAAGCCGGGCTGGCGGAGCCGATGGCATCGCAAACCGCCGTGTGGGCAGATATAGACAACGACGGATTTCTGGACCTATTCATTGGAAACGAGCAGGGGCCCAGCCGGCTTTATCGCAACAAGGGAGATGGTACCTTTGAAGATATTTCGCATTCGGCTGGAGTCGACCGGGTGGCGTTCACCAAGGGCGTAATTGCAGCCGACTACGATAACGACGGATACATGGACTTCTACGTCTCGAATCTGGGAGGAAATAAGTTCCTTTACCACAACAATCACGACCGCAGCTTCACCGAAGTGGCGGCACAGGCAGGTGTGCAGCAGCAGCCCTGGATGAGCTTTGCTACGTGGTTTTTCGATTATGACAACGATGGGTGGCCCGACCTTTTCGTAACCAGCTACTACATGTCTCCGGAAGAGAATCTACGCAGCCTACTTGGACTTCCGCATAACGTGGAAACGCTCAAGCTCTATCACAATGAGCACAATGGGACATTCCGAGATGTGACCGCGGAAGTGGGGTTAAATCGAGTGTTCAATCCCATGGGTTCGAATTTTGGTGATATCGACAATGATGGATTTCTCGATTTCTACCTGGGGACGGGGACCCCGCCTTACGGAGATATCCTGCCCAATGTTTTGTTTCACAATCAGGGCGGCAAGAAGTTCATGGATGTCACGGCCTCTTCTGGTACGGGCGAGTTACACAAGGGACACGGCGTTGCGTTTGCCGATCTGGATAATGACGGCGATGAAGACATAGTGGCCGAAATCGGCGGCGCGGTGCCGGGGGACCGCCACGCAATCCGGCTATTCGAAAATCCCGGGAATGGAAATGACTGGATTACGCTGAAACTGGTCGGCGTGAAGAGTAATCGCGCGGCAGTTGGAGCTCGCATCAAGGTGACGGTCCAGAATCAGCGCCAGGCGCAGCGCTCCATCTATCGCACAGTTGGCAGCGGGGGATCGTTTGGTGCATCACCGCTACAACAGCACATCGGTTTGGGCAAGGATGCTCGCATTGTGAATTTGGAGATCTGGTGGCCGGCCAGCCAAACTCATCAAGTTTTTAACGACGTGCACAAGAATCAGTTTCTCGAAATCCGAGAGGGTGCCAAGGATTTCACTCGCCTCGAACGGGCAGCCTTCCACCTGGGCGCAAAGTCGGCGCCGGCTTCTGAGGGGACTCCGACGAAGAGGGCGGAAAAGAAATAGAATCGGGTGTTGAGAATTCTATGAATCGGGGATTGCTCCTGCTGGCTCTGGTAGTTCAACTTTTGCTAAGTCCAGCAGCTTCGTACGGACAACAACGTTATCTCGTAAGGGGACTGGTCCTCCGCGTAGATCGTGCGCACCAGAAGATGCTGGTTTCCTGTCAGGAAATCCCCGGCTACATGGACGCGATGGTCATGTCGTTCAAGGTTGCCGATCCCAAGTCTCTGGACGGTCTTGCCAGCGGTGCACAAATACAGTTCACGCTAGTTGTCACAAAAGAGGCTTCTCATGCGGAAGACGTCCGCATAGTGGGATATACGAGCGCTGAACGTGAGCCCTCGAAGTCGCGCAGGCTCAAGACGCTTGATGAGGCGCTGGGGGGACCGGGTTCGCCTGCACTCTCGGTCGGCCAGGCGGTACCTGATTTTGTGTTGACTGATCAAAACAAGCGGCGGGTTCGTCTAAGCGATTTCGCGGGGAAAGTTGTCGCACTGAATTTCGTGTATACGCGCTGCGCACTGCCCGATTACTGCTATCGGCTGTCGAACAATTTTGGAGCCTTGCAAAAACGATATAAGGATCTAATGGGCCGGGAACTAATCCTATTGACGGTGACCTTTGATCCGGTGCACGACCAACCGGAAATTTTGAGCGAGTATGCGGGGATCTGGAAGGCGGATCCCGATAACTGGCGGTTTCTGACTGGCCCTGCTGCCGAGGTACAACGCGTCTGCGATCTATTCGGCGTGAATTTCGTCCAGGACGAGGGGCTCTTTGTGCATTCCCTGCATACGGCGGTGATCGGTCGTGACCGGAACCTTGTTGCCAATCTCGAAGGAAACGAGTTCACTCCACAGCAACTCGGTGATCTCGTCGGAGCCGTTCTCGAAACGTCTAAATGACGCTTGTGAGAATCGATCCGCGGTCACTTCCGGAAGTCGAATCCGCTTTCCTCAAATGAGAGGGAGGGCTACTCTTGCGGGACCGGCGCCATGGTTTCGCCAATCTTGTCGATCTCTTTCTTGATCGCAAGCTTGTCCAGGCTGTCTAGCGGTAGACATAGAAACAGGCTGATCCTGCGGTCGAGGATGAGATATGCTTCGCGGAACGCGTGCTCGATCTGCCCCGGCGAGCCGCGCACGGCAGCAGGATCGGGAACTCCCCAGTGCGCCGTCAGCGGCTGCCCTGGCCACACCGGGCAGACTTCATTAGCCGCGTTGTCGCAGACCGTAAACACGAAATCCAGCTTTGGGGAGCCGGGCTGAGCAAATTCGTCCCAGGACTTGCTGTGCAGATCTCTTGCCGGTATGCGAACGATCTGGAGTTGTTGCAGCGCTTCCTTCCGCACCATCCCCGTGGGATGACTGCCTGCGCTGTAGGCAGTGAAGTTGGGCTGGCCTTTGAAATTCAGGATGGCTTCGGCCATGACCGAGCGCGCGGAATTGCCCGTGCACAGAAACAACACGTTGTAGCGTCCTCGCATATCAATTTCCTTTCGGCCCGAGATTACCAGGGACAGTAGAGGGCTGTCGGTTTAACGGGCTGTCGGTTTCGTCGCTCGCACGAACGCGCTCATGAACTTGCCATCCACTTGGGGCGCGATGGCGTCCACGTCCACATTGGCTGCGGCAAGGAATTCGCGCGCATCCTCCACGTGATAAACACGCGTCGGGTCAATTGAAACCTGGTCGAATCCGGCAAACCTCAGCTTCTCGCGATATTCATCTTCACTCAGCGCGCCTGCGACACATCCCACCCAGAGCAGCACACTCCGACGCACTTCTTCATTGATCTCTCCCCGCGTAACCACGTCCGAAACTGCAAAACGTCCTCCCGGCTTGAGCACGCGGAAGGCCTCGCTTAACACGCGGTCCTTGTTCGCGGAAAGATTGATCACGCAATTGGAAATAATGACGTCCACTGAGTTGTCCGGCAGGGGGATGTTTTCGATCTCGCCTTTGAGGAACTCGACGTTGGTCATGCCTGCATTGCGTTTGTTCTCGTTGGCCAGTGCAAGCATCTCGTCCGTCATGTCGAGCCCGTAGGCGCTTCCGGTCGGTCCCACCCTCCTGGCCGACAGCAACACGTCAATTCCGCCACCGGAGCCCAGATCGAGCACCACCTCTCCGGGTTTCAATTCAGCCAGGGCGGTGGGATTGCCGCATCCCAGCGAAGCCAGCAAAGCTTCTTCCGGTATCTGCTGAATTTGCGACACGCCATACAGATTTGAGGTGATGGGATCGCAACAAGAATCCGTAGCAGCCGTGGCACCGCAGCAAGAGCTTCCACCGCTTTTAACTCGAAGGGCTGCCTGACCGTACTTCTCTTTCACGATCTCTTTAATGTTGGTTTCCATTTCGTCTCCTAACGGCAGATTTGCACGATATCGCGCGGCTTTAGGGCCCGGTTGCGCGTGCAGCACTCCGCGTAGAGAAACTGCAGCAGCTCCTGCAGCGCCGCGGTATTCGCGGTGTAGCGCAGGAATGTGCCTTCGCGGCGCACTTGTACGAGATCCTCATTGCGCAGCTTATCCAGATGATGAGAAAGAGTGGAATTAGGGATATCCAGTTCCGCCAGGAGCTCACCGACCACCAATCCTTCGGGATGCGCAGAAAGCAGTAGCTGCATGATGCGCAACCTGGGCTCCTGTCCCATGGCGGAGAACATATCGGCATAGCGGGCAACGTGCTGGCTGTCTTTGGCGTTGACCGAGCTCTTAGTAGCTGCACTCGACATATTTCCATATTTGCAGAAACATGGTTAGGTGTCAAGGGCTGAAGGGGAGGTAGCCTTTGGTAGGACAGGCAAGCTGAGCGATCGCAGCCCTCTGGTTGTCATCACGAGCGGCGACCGAGCCGCGAGGGACAAACCGCCAGGCTGTGCAGCAAAGGACCGTGTGGCACTCAATGTGCGTGAATCGGTTTCCTCACGCCACAATCGCAATCATGTCGAGGACGTGCCCGCCAACCACTCGATCACCCCTGATTTGTACTTGTGCCGTTGCGGATTCGCGATCGATACCGTTGGTAAAGATGCGCCAGGCGATTTCCTGCGGGATCGTGGTCTCGGATATCGTGTCGCCTTCAGGCGAGCGAAGCAGGCGCCAGCCAGCTTCTTTGCGATACAGAAACCAGCTCCCCCCGCAGTCTCCCGAGACATTGAACTGTGCTAGGGAACCTGTTCTGGCAGGAATGGCACGGTAGGCGAAAGGCAGAGCGCGCATGAAGCAGTCGAGCACCGGATGGTAATACTGGCGAACCATAATGCCAGGCCTTCCCACAGCCAATCGAATCTGTTGCTGATGGTGCCAGCGCTCGGTGAACTCGCGAGCCGTGTCGAACCAGTTAAGCGATTCACTCTCGCCCGCCCAGCTCACAGCGAATCTGGCGGGCCCCATCGGATCCAGGGACTCGTGATAGCGGCTGCTTTCGCGCGATGCTACCTCCATCAGACTGACCAAGACGGCCGGACTGAGACGGCCAAAGAAGCTGACGCCCTTGCGATTCATCTCGTTCACGAACGCAGCAAGATCAGCAGCGGAACGGATATCAGGAGTCGTTGCGCCCCAGCCATCGCGCACCAGAGATAGCTTGCGTAGAGCGGTGTCCAGCAAGTGCGCGGCCACATCTTTCACCTTCCACCTTGGCGAGACCGTCTGCGTCGCCCACTCCTCCGGCGAGAGCGAACGGAGCAGCTCCAGCAGCTTGGCTTCGAGTGGTGAAAAAAGGTGTGCAGTTAGGATGGGCGGCGGTTGCCTCTGCATGGCGGCATTGTAGCGGACACGGCTTAGCCTGTTGTGATTCCTGTTTTCGGTTTAATCGGGTCTGCGGCTCCTGCGCCCACGACAGTTGTCCATTCGCGGACGTACCAGCGCTTTACCGCTCCGCTGGTAACATAAGGGTCAGCTCTGGCGAAGCTCTCCGCGACTTCGGGCGAGTCGCCCCGGAACAACAGAACAGCGCCATCCACGGGATTGGCCAGCGCACCGCCCAGCACCAGTTCGCCCCGCTCACTCGATTTCCATGCCTTTTCAAGGTGAGCTGCCCGGAACTGTGCCCGCCGGGAAACGTAATCGTCAGCCACTTCGTAAAATAAGAGGTAGTGCATTTGGAGTCGTTTTTCTCCTGTTCGCTCTGAGTTTGGACTTCGGGTTCTGAGTTCGGGTATGGCGATAATCGGTTCGCTCAGATGGCTTCAACCCAAGCGTGCGGATCAGGCTCGCGCCCAGTCATAATGCTGACCAGTTTTTGCCGCACCGCTGGCCCGATTTTGCGTTCTTCGACCGGCGGCAGCAGGAGAGTGTTTCCGCGATATCGAATTCGGCCTACGTGCGAGACGGTAGCGGCGGTTCCTGTCCCGAAGCATTCGCGAAGACAGCCCTGTTCGTGAGACTCCAGCAGTTCATCGATCGAGATCCGCTCTTCCCGGACGGGAATTCCCATATCACGCAGGAGCGTAATCACGCTATCGCGAGTGATGCCAGGGAGGATCGTGCCGGTCAGGGGTGGCGTTATGACTTCTTCGCCCACGAGGAAGAACACATTCATAACGCCGCATTCTTCCACGAAGCGATGCTCCTGCGCGTCCAGCCACAAAACGGCGTGGCATCCGGCTTCGCGAGCTTCCTGATCGGCCAGGAGCGCGGCAGCGTAGTTCCCGGCCGGCTTCACGTCCCCGGTGCCTCCCGGAAAGGCCCGGACGTAGTGTTCGCTCACCAACACGTCCACTGGCACGGAGAAATACGCCCCGAAAGGAGAGGTGAAAATGATGAACTGGTATTTATCGGCCGGTTTTACTCGGAGCGAGGGGTCACTGGAAAAGAGAACTGGCCGGATGTACAGAGCACCCTTATCGGCTGGAGGAATCCATGCCTGATCCAGGCGGATCAACTCGTGAAGGCCATCTAGGAACAAGTCCTCCGGCACCTGAGCCATCGCTAGCCGAGCTGCCGAGCCCTGGAAACGCCGTGCATTGTCACGCGGACGAAACAGAAGTGGATGGCCATCAGCCGACTTGTGCGCCTTCATGCCTTCGAAAACCGAGATCCCATAGTGCAGCGAGCTAGAGGTGGGAGAGAGCGGGATCGGACCAAAGGGTCGAATGATACCTTCGCTCCAGCGACCGTCCTGATACTCAGCGGTAAACATGTGGTCGCTGAATACGCTGCCGAAGGGGATATTCGTGAAGTCGACTTCCTTGACCCCGGAGTTGGTTACGCATTCAACACGAATGCGAGCCGCAATCGCGTCTTTGCCAGGCATCGGAAAACCTCGTGTGGGAATTTCTCTAGTGTAATTGCAGAACCTCAAGGCGCGCTGGGAAAAGGCTCTAGCGAGGGGCAAAAGCAGCGCGCACTTGCGGCTGCATCAGATACCAGATCACCAATCCGTCGATAGCCATGCGGACCAGGCGGGGCAGCAGAAATACCGCCATGTGCGGAAACAGCAATCGCGGAATCGAAAACAAAAGATGGATAGCAAACAGTACGATCTCAACGACTCGCGCCCACTCCTGCAGGTTCCAGAGTCCATAGCCGACAAAAGCTTCCACAGCAGCAAAGAAGAGAAAAAGGATTCCGGCAAAAGTGCCGATAGCGGTAAAGAGTTCGGCGGGCATTCCCATGGCGCCAATCGCTCCAAGAAATCGGAAGCCAACAAAAAAACCCAGGGCGAGAATGACGAGACCGCAGGCGAACATCCAATTGATAATGGCAAGCAGCGTTACGCCAGCCGGACGAGGCATGGGCTCTTCCTCCGCGAAGCAACGCAATGGCTTCCGCATGCTAATGGCAGCAGCTCGAAACATGCAACATTCAGTTTCTCCATCGTGCAGAGCAACGCGCAGCCCCGTATAATCAGGGGATTCCGAGCCATGCCCGTCTCTTTAGACGAGATCGTTAGCGCCGTTCGCGCGCGTGTAGCCGAGGCTACGAAGAATACCGACCTCAAGGCACTGGAGCGCGACGCGGCCAACCATACGCCGCGAGGTTTCGCGAAAGCCTTGCGGACCGCGGCTGCGGCCGGTCCAGCCGTGATTGCGGAGTTGAAGAAGGCTTCACCGTCGCGCGGCATGATACGGGCCAGTTTCCATGCTGCGGGACTTGCCAGCGAGCTGTTCGAGAGCGGTGCGTCTGCACTCTCTGTGCTGACGGAGGAGCAGTTTTTTCAGGGTTCCCTTGACTACCTGCGGGAAGCCTCTGCGGCGATGCCACTGCCATGCCTGCGCAAGGATTTTATCGTCGACGAATTTCAGATTCTGGAAGCCCGGGCCAATCACGCGGATGCGATCTTGCTGATCATAGCGGCGTTGACGCTGGAGCAGCTAGGCCATCTGGGAGCGCAGGCTCGAAGTCTGGGATTAGATGTGCTCTGCGAAATCCATGATGAACGCGAGTTAACAATTGCGCTGGACAATGGATTTGAAATATTGGGTGTTAACAGCCGGGATTTGCGAACCTTTACGGTCGATCTGAATGCAGCCCTGCGACTCGGTACGAAGCTGCCAGAGCGAGTGTTGCGCGTGGCAGAAAGCGGCATTCACAGCGCCAATGACCTGCTCACACTTCAGGCGGCAGGTTATCAGGCGTTTCTCATTGGCGAATCCCTGATGGCGGCTGACCGTCCCGGGCAGGAGCTCGCGAACCTGTTACGGGAAACCAAGCGTGCTGCACGCAAGGTGGTGGTGCACTAAGCGTGATGACCTGGGTGAAGATTTGCGGAACTACGAACCTCGAAGACGCGCGGCTGGCGGTCGAAGCTGGCGCGGATGCAGTGGGGTTCGTGTTTGCGGCAAGCCCGCGTCGTGTAACCCCGGAGCAGGTCCGCGAAATCGTGCAGCAACTGCCCGATACCCTGGAGAAGGTGGGAGTATTCGTGAATGAGAGAGCGGAACGCATCCGCACCATCATGAAAGGCACCGGCTTGACCTCTATCCAACTCAGCGGGGAGGAGCCTGAACCGCTATTGGCGGAGATTAACTCTATGCACACGACGAAAGGCCAGAAGCCGAAGCTCTATCGTGTGATCCATCTTCCCGAGAAGTTCGAAGCTGGACTGCAGGTCGGGTTCAGATGGCCTGACGGAGATGCCAAGCCGGACGCGCTGCTGTTGGATTGCGGGCAAGAAGGAAAGTGGGGTGGGGCAGGTAAGAAATTTGATTGGGAATCCGCCGTGCCTCTGGTCGAAGCGATGCAATGCGTGCTACCAGTGATCGTTGCCGGCGGGCTTCGTCCGGATAATGTAGATGAGGCGATTCGCCTGCTGGCGCCGTATGGCGTAGATATCGCTTCCGGTGTCGAAAGCAGCCCCGGCAAGAAAGACCCCGCGAAGGTGCGTGCTTTTGTGTCGGCAGCCCGCGGCCGAGCAACAGGAAATTAATGATGCCGGCAACCCCGAGCCAATCCGTCAGCGCAAAGCCAGGGCGCTTCGGTCCGTACGGAGGCCGATATGTGCCTGAGACTCTGGTTGCTGCCCTGGAAGAGTTGGAACGCGCCTACGAGCAAGCCAGGCAAGATCCGGAGTTCCAGCGTGAACTGGATTTGCTTCTGCGGCAATTCGCGGGACGGCCTACGCCGCTGTTTTTTGCGGAGCGGCTCACGGAAAAACTTGGAGGCGCCAAAATCTATCTGAAGCGCGAAGACCTGCTGCACACTGGCGCGCACAAAATCAACAATTGCCTGGGACAGGCGCTGCTGGTCAAGCGGATGGGCAAGCATCGTGTGATTGCCGAAACCGGCGCCGGTCAGCACGGAGTGGCAACAGCAACGGTATGCGCACTATTTGGCTTTGACTGCGTGGTCTACATGGGTACGGAGGACATGCGGCGCCAGGAGTTGAATGTCTTCCGTATGCGATTGCTGGGAGCCGAAGTCCGCGGCGTGGAATCGGGCTCACGCACGTTGAAAGACGCTATCAACGAGGCCATGCGCGACTGGGTGACGAATGTGCGAACCACGCATTACCTGCTGGGCAGCGTGTTGGGGGCACATCCTTATCCCACCATGGTGCGCGACTTCCATCGCGTAATCGGAAGGGAAACACGCTGGCAGATTACCAAGGCAGAAGGACGGCTGCCGGACATGATCCTCGCCTGTGTCGGCGGCGGCTCGAACGCCATCGGCATCTTTCACGAATTCATTCCGCAGACACAGGTCGGGCTCGTGGGGGTGGAAGCCGGCGGGCGAAGCAGCGAACTCGGCCAGCACGCCGCGCGGTTTCAGGGCGGCTCGCCCGGCGTTCTGCAAGGGACTTATTCCTACGTGCTGCAGGATGAAGCCGGACAGATCGCGAATACGCACTCGGTTTCGGCAGGCTTGGACTATCCGGCCATCGGCCCCGAGCATGGATGGCTACGAGACATGGGCCGCGCGGAATACGTATCGGCATCCGATAGCGAGGCGCTCGAGGCCTGCAAGCTGCTGGCGCGCACCGAAGGTATCATTCCGGCGCTCGAGTCAGCCCACGCCGTAGCCGAATGTGTCCGGCGCGCCCCGAACATGAAGCCATACGAAATCATCATCGTGAATGTCTCCGGACGCGGGGATAAAGACATAGGGATTTTGCGCGAAAACATCCGCTTCTAGATGGCTGTTGCTGCTTTGGTCTGGGTTGAGGGGCATGGCGCTGGAATTTCATCGCAAACCGGGACTGGTGGCGTATTTGACTTGCGGAGACCCCGATTTGGAGACTTCGCAGGAGGTAGCACTGGCGGCGATCGCCGCGGGCGCGGATGTGGTCGAGCTGGGTGTGCCCTTCAGCGATCCGGTGGCGGATGGACCGGTGATCCAGCGAGCCAGCGAGCGCGCCTTGCGCCGCGGAACGTCGCTCGCGGATGTGTTGAAGCTAGCGCAGCGCCTTCGCCGGCAATCCAACGCGGGATTGATTGTGTTTTCCTATTTCAATCCCATCCTGTGCTACGGGCAGGACCGTTTTGCTGGGGAGGCCGCGCGAGCTGGCGTCGATGGCGCGCTGGTCACCGATCTTCCGGTCGAGGAAGCTGACGAATATTTGCGCACAATGCGGGCTAGGGAATTGCACACCGTCTTCCTCGCAGCGCCCACGAGCACGGATGAGCGGCTGCGCGCCATTGCTGAGGTGGCGTCGGGATTTGTGTATGCAGTCTCCCGAACCGGGGTGACCGGAACGCGCCAGGAGTTGGCTGGCGATGCTCGCCGTTTGGTCGAACGGCTGCGTCGTTATACGAATTTGCCTATAGCGGTAGGCTTCGGCATTTCCAACCCGCAGCAATTCGCCGAAGTTGGCGAGTTCGCGGACGCCGCGGTGGTCGGCAGCGGAATCGTGCAGGTGATGGAAGCCGCCGGTTCTGGGACCAAAGCGGCGGAAGCGGTGGCGGGATTTATTCGCGAGCTGCGAGCGGGTGCCGGGGATTCACGGGTGATTTCTGCGGTGCGTTAGGGGCGCGAATCGAAGTGCTTGCGTCCCCACAAGTAGAGGGCGGATTCGTTATCAATTATGTTGTGCCGTCTAAATCGGTAGTGCTAAAAGCTAGGTAACCCGACCGTCATGGATATCGCGGACTGGCGCAAGAGAATCGACGAGATCGATTTGCAGCTGGTAGAGCTGATCGGCGAACGCGCGCGCGCCGCGCGGGAAATCGGCAAGCTGAAGCAGAATACGAATCTGCCAATCTATGAGCCGGACCGGGAGAAGGAAGTGTTTGACAACGTTGCCAGTGCGAACAAAGGGCCGCTGCCGAACCCCGATCTGCTTCGGATTTTTGAACGCCTGATGGACGTGATGCGCAAATTTCAGAGAGACGATGTCACCGCTCCAGGGGGCGGGGACACGGAAATCGAAGCCGAGACCAACGATTGAGAGCGACTTGGCTGCCTCAACATTCGAGGAACTGAACCAATATGATCGTTGCCATGCAACCCGGGTCGTCGGAAGAGCAGATCCAGCGCATCATCGAGCACCTGGTGGGCATGGGATTCGAGGTGCATCGCAGCACCGGGGCACAGCAGACGGTGCTGGGTGCGGTGGGCAAGCTGATCGATTTCGACGTTCGAGAAATCGAAGTTCTCGACGGCGTGCAGCAGGTTCACCGAATATCCGCGCCGTACAAATTGGTGGCGCGAAATTTCCGGCCGGAGGGGACACAGGTCAAGCTGCGAAACGGGCTCGCCATCGGCGGGGAAAAAGTCGTGGTGATGGCCGGGCCTTGCTCGGTGGAGTCGCGCGAACAGCTGTTCACCACCGCGGAGTTGGTAGCGAAGGCCGGGGCCCGGGTATTGCGGGGCGGGGCCTTCAAGCCGCGCTCGTCGCCCTACTCGTTCCAGGGTCTTGGAGAAGAGGGTCTCAAGCTGCTGCGGGAGGTGGCCGACAATTTCGGGCTGCTGATAATCAGCGAAGTGATGGAGATATCACAGATCGCGCTGATGATGCCCTACGTCGATATTCTTCAGGTGGGCGCCCGCAACATGCAGAACTTCAATCTGCTGCGGGAACTCGGTAAAGTTCGGAAGCCGGTGCTGCTGAAACGAGGAATCGCCGCTACTATCGAGGAGATGCTGCTTTCCGCCGAGTACATCATGGCAGGTGGCAATTATGACGTGATCCTGTGTGAGCGCGGCATTCGCACCTTTGAGACTTACACGCGCAACACCATGGATATATCTGCCATCCCGATTTCCAAGAAGCTGTCGCACTTGCCGATCACGGCGGATCCTTCGCACGGCACCGGGCGGCGCGACAAAGTGGCGCCGATGGCGCGCGCAGCGGTAGCTGCTGGAGCCGACGCCTTGCTGATTGAAGTTCACCATAATCCTGAGAAGGCGCTCTCCGATGGGCCGCAGTCGCTGTTTCCGGAGCAATTCGAGAAGTTGATGGGAGAGTTGCGCATGATCGCGGCGGCTGTGGGGCGCAGCATCGCATAGCGGATCAGAAGACAGTCGCAATTGCAATCTTGGCGATCCAGCAAATCACGATTATTGGTACCGGCCTCATCGGAGGCTCGCTGGCACTGGCACTCAAAAAGTGCGGCTTCCGCGGACGAATCGTGGGCTGCGATCGCGAGGCGGTGCTGGAGCAGGCGAAAGTGCGAGGAATGATTGATGCGGGAGAAACGAACGCTGGGGCTGCTGTTCGGGGCAGCGATGTGGTGGTTCTGGCGACGCCGGTGGGCAGCATTATTGATCTGATCGAGAAGATCGGCCCGCTTCTGCCGCGGTCGACCTTGCTAAGCGATGTGGGCAGCACGAAAGCGGAGATTGTGGCGCGGGCGCGTGATGTTTTTGGCAGTGAGGTTAAGAACAGATTCCTTGCTGGTCATCCCATGGCAGGCAAGGAGCACAGCGGCGTGGAGGTCGCAGACGCAGCTCTTTTCCAGGACGCGGTCTGGATATTTGCTCCCTTTGAAGGGCAGGAAATTCGGAGTGGGATTTGCGGCGAGTATGCCAGCCTAATCGAGGGCACAGGTGCGCGCTTGCTGCTGCTTGATGCGGCACGACACGATGAGCTCTGTGCCTGGCTGAGCCATCTGCCGCAGATGGTCTCGACGGGGCTCGCGTCTACATTGCTTGAAGTGCTCGGTGATTATCCCGAAGCTAGCGCTATCGGAGGGCGCGCGTTACGCGAGATGACGCGCATCGCACAGAGCCCATATTCGATGTGGCGCGACATCGCGCTTACGAACACAGAACATATCCAGCAGGCGCTGTTGCGGCTGGAGCAGCGGCTGGCGCACATCCGCGAGAACCTGCGCAGCGCTGAGTTGCGGGAAGAGTTCGAGCGGGGGAACCGATTTCGGAGGGAGTGAGGCAAGGAGTTAGTCGCCATGATTCCATCGCTCAGGTTGACACTTCTCCTGCTCCTTCTCCTTCCAACCAATGCTCCGTTGCTTGCGTTGAGGGTGAGCGGGGCTCAGTCACAGAGTTCTCTTTCAAGCGAGACATCATCGGAAGAAATACCCCGAAACTCCATTCCTCAGAAAAGCGCCTTGTCGCGGTCAACCGCAGTTCCATCAGGAATTGGCAAGCTCTTTTGAGCAAGGGCGACTTCCTCTGGCTTCACAAATTACGGGAACTTGGGTGGAAATCGGCGAGGTATATAACGATCCCTCATCTCAAAACAGTCTGAATTGTTCAGGCGTCAAGCGGGCGAGCAAATTCGAATTCGTGCTGGTCGCAGTCGGGTACTCGGTCGAGTTGCACGCAATAGGAATGACGTATCCCCAGAAGGTGATGATGAGGCCGGATCATAAGGGGAGTGTGGAATTTCCAGTCGATTTTGGGGCCGACGAGGGCCCTGAGACTTATCGGTGTCGACTGACGACGCGTGGTACGCTCGCATGCCTCGTGGACGCATACAGGGGCTCAGAGTTCAAGAGGATGAAGGTGGATGCAGGACAGCTCTACGAAGTCAGCGGGGTCAATTGACGCCAAGCGGCACGGCCTCAACTGCGCCATTCAACTTCCTCGTACTTCCCGCAGCCCTCAATTGCCCAAAGCAGCCTGATATACAATCTCCTGTTCGCCATGGCGCCTCCTGTCCTCATTGTTCCCGGCCTGAACAACTCCGGTCCTGGGCACTGGCAATCTCTCTGGGAAAACAAATATCCGAATTTTCGGCGCGTCGAGCAGGAGAACTGGGATTTCCCCATTTGTGAGGAATGGGTGAAGCGGCTCGATTTCCATATCAGTGAGGCGAAAACGGCGCCGCTCGTGATCGCGCACAGCCTGGGCTGCCTGACCGTCGCTCACTGGGCCAAGCAGTACACGCGACAATTGCATGGTGCGTTGCTGGTTGCGCCTCCCGATCTGGAGAATATGGGCGAAAGGGCCGAATCGGACTTCTTGCCTGTGCCGAGGCAACGCTTGCCGTTCCCCAGCCTGCTCGTGGCCAGCGAAAACGATCCCTGGAGCACTCTGGAACGCAGCCGGTCGCTGGCGGAGGCATGGGGAAGCCGTTTCGTGAATGCTGGTCCGGCGGGCCATATCAATGCCGATGCCGGGTTTGGTCCGTGGCCGCTGGGAGAACATTTGTTGGCGGAGATGCGAGGCTTCGCGGCTCCCGATGTGCCTGCGCCGAAGACAAAGGGACTAGAAGCTATCTCATAATGAACCGAATGAGTAAGCCGGGTGTTCCCCCAAGGGCTAAAGCCCTCATATTTCCGAGCCTCGTCGGGACGGCTGAAGCCGTGCCCTTTCAAAACCGATTTGTGAGACGGCGTCTATGAATAAAGTTGTGGCCAATGCCGACGAAGCGGTATGCGATATCCAGGATGGAGCGACCCTCATGGTAGGGGGCTTCGGCCTTTGCGGTATCCCAGAAAGTCTGATCGAAGCCCTGCACCGCAAAGGCGTCCGCAATCTCACCACGATCAGCAACAACGCCGGAGTGGATGATTTCGGCCTGGGTGTCATGCTGCAAAGTGGGCAGATCCGCAAACACATCGGCAGTTACGTGGGTGAGAACAAGATGTTTGAGCAGATGGTTCTCTCCGGGAAGCTGGATTTAGAGCTCAATCCGCAGGGGACCCTGGCGGAGCGCATTCGTGCCGGCGGCGCGGGCATCCCTGCCTTCTTCACGCCTACGGGTTATGGAACGATCGTAGCCGAGGGCAAGGAGACGCGTGAGTTCGATGGACGCCACTACGTGATGGAGCGAGCGCTAACCGCGGATTTTGCGCTCATCCGCGCATGGAAAGGCGATACCTGGGGCAATCTGGTCTATCGCAAGACGGCGCGCAACTTCAATCCCATGATGGCGGCCGCTGCGAGGATCACCATAGCCGAAGTTGAGCACCTGGTCGAGGTGGGAGAGATTTCTCCGGACGAGGTGCACACTCCCAGCATCTACGTGCAGCGGATTTTTCAGGTGACGCGGTCGGAGAAGCGGATTGAGAGGCGTACAGTGCGCAAGATCGGACCTATCATTGGAGCATGAGCATGCCAGCGCCGGACAGCACGATTGAGGAAGTTCGTGCCAGCGTGCTGAAGTACATTCGTATGTACGAGGAAGGCAATCTCACGCTGTCCGATCTCGCATCCGAATTAGCAGTGATGGCTCCCGCTTACGATCACGCCATGGGCGGCATTGGAGACCATTGGGGTGGGCTGCTGGCGACGGCGTTTCAGTATCGGCAGGAATCGCAGTCGAATCCGATGACGTCGTATGAAGAGTTGGAGCGGGCACTAACTGACTTCCGGCGGACCGAGGCTGCCTGGTGAGGGTTTGTATTGCGTGCGAATGCTGAATATGCGAAGGACCCTGAGGGTGCCCCATCCAAGCCGCTTTCGTCTAGGGTGGGGCAGTTACCGGAATTATGAAATGCCTGGGAGATCAAAGCTAGATGAGTACAGTTTCGAAACCGGTTAAGACTCTGGATATGGTCAAGCGTGAGCGCATTGCCGGGCGCATCGCTCGCGAACTGCGGGACGGCTTCTATGTGAACCTGGGCATCGGACTGCCCACACTGGTCGCCAACATGGTGCCCAAAGGCGTGCAGGTTGTCCTGCAAAGCGAGAACGGCATGCTTGGAGTCGGGCCGTATCCCATCGAGGGCCGGGAAGATCCCGACTTGATTAATGCCGGCAAGGAGACAGTGACCGAAATTCCCGGTACAGCATATTTCTCGAGCGCAGATTCGTTCGCCATGATCCGTGGCGGCCACATCGACCTGAGCGTGCTGGGAGCAATGGAGGTCGATGAGGAAGGCAATATTGCCAATTGGATGATCCCCGGCAAAATGGTGAAGGGCATGGGCGGCGCTATGGACCTGGTGGCCGGCGCCCGACGTGTAGTAGTAGCGATGGAGCACACCACACGCGAAGGCCAGCTGAAAATTCTTCGCAGCTGCACTCTGCCATTGACCGGCGCCAGGGTGGTGGACACGATCGTCACCGAAATGGCCTACATCCGGGTGAGACGGGAGGGTCTGGTGCTGGAAGAGATAGCCCCGGGCATCACGTCAGAAGATGTCCAACGTGCGACTGAGCCCAGACTGATCGTAAGCCCTGATCTGAAAGTTATGGAGATTTGAGAGCGCGGCGGCCGAATTAAATCGCCAGTTCAGGCACCAATGTGAAGCGCAGCTCAGCCTCCAAGAACGTAATCAGCAAGGAATCCAGCCCCGTCTACGAATGGGAACAGACTGTCCGTACCAGGTCGATTCCATTTCAGGTCGAACATCTCTCGCCATCTCTAAGTGTTGTGGAATGGGTGCCGACCGCCTATTCCAAAGGCCGCTGTGCATTTCGCTACGTGTTGCCAGGCACTGTAGGAGGAAAATCATCCTAGAGATGTTCCGCGCGGGATATGGTCTTCTCAAAGCGGGTCATGCTGAGCGAAGCGAAGCATCTAAGCAGCCCCGTCCATGGCAGCCTGGGTCGGTCCTTATTCTGTACCTCAAGCCCGGCCTCCTTTCACGCTACAATCCCACCCTGTGCCTATCGAACCGGAGGTTTCCTGTATCTGTAATGTCGGAATCAGCAGACGCCCAATCAACTGCCGAGCGCGCTATTAGCACGCAGGAAGCAGGCTTGCGGCGGCAACTCAGCGCCGGGCAAATGGCGATGGTGGCCGTCGGCGGCTCGATTGGCACCGGCCTGCTGCTGGGATCGGGCGCAGCTATTCAGATGGCGGGGCCGGCGGTCATCCTAACTTACGCGCTCGGCGCCTTCCTCGCCTGGACGGTGATCAACGCGCTAGGCGAGATGGCCAGTGTACATCCGGCGGCGGGATCGTTCGGAGTGTATGCCGATCTCTACCTGAACAACTGGGCTGGATTTGTCGTGCGTTATGGATACTGGCTGTCGCTGGTCGTTGCCATTGGCTCAGAGCTGGTTGCGGCTGCCACTTACACACATTTCTGGTTTCCAGCCCTTCCCACCGTCCTGATGGTGGCGGTCTTCGCCATCGGTCTGCTCGTAGTCAATCTTCGTCCGGTGCACGATTATGGCCGCATCGAGTACTGGTTCTCGATGATCAAGGTCATCACGATCGTGATTTTTGTGCTGCTCGGCGCCAGCCTGCTGCTGACTGGGAAGGTGGCCCCGCAGTACCGTGCTGAGGGTGGTGGGTTCCTGCCTCATGGGCCGGCTTCACCCCTGTTAGCAATCTCGTTTGCCCTTTTCAGCTTTCTCGGAATCGAATTTCTGGCGGTCTCTTCGGGCGAGGCGCGCGCGCAGTCGGAGATTCCGCGCGCTACCAGGTTGGCATTCGCTCTCCTGACGTTCGTATACGTCGGCGCCACCGTGGTGTTGGTCGGTGTGATGCCGTGGCAACAAGCTGGCGTAAGTCAAAGCCCGTTTGTGACCGTCTTCCAGGTGGCTCGACTTCCAGCGGTTTCACAAGTGATGAATTTCGTGGTGCTCACGGCGGCTCTGTCCGGCGCCAACGCCAGCCTCTACGTCGCCGCGAGAATGCTTTTTTCGCTAGCGAGAAGCGGCTACGCTCCCCCACAACTGGGCAGGCTAAGCGCCGCGGGTGAGCCGCGAGCGGCTCTGCTGCTATCCGGCATCGGAATTCTGGTTGCCATGCTGGCAGCCCAATACGCGCCAGAGCGCGCTTATCTCTACATCATCGAGGGATCGCTATTTGGGGGCATGCTGGCGTGGTGCATCTCACTGCTGGCGCACGTGTCGTTCCGCCGGCGGCTCCCGCGTACGCAGGTCGCGGCGCTCCCCATGCGAGCGCCGGGTGGTGCTGCGATGTCCATCATTGGGTTCGTGGGAATTGTGATTGCGATCGCCTCCACCTGGTGGACTCCGCAATCCCGAGTAACGGTGGTCAGCGGCCTGCCGGGACTGCTTATCCTCAGCGTCGGATATCTACTGGTCCGGCGACGCCGACAGCCATGAGGCGCGTCTAGCAGTCCGGCTGCGAAGAGAAATACCCCGCCTAGGCTGCGCTTGAATGGGGCACCCTTAGGATGGGTTTGAACACTGA
>DASPRM010000110.1 GCA_035624455.1 Terriglobales bacterium | reverse complement strand
TTCCGGAGCAGCAACTCGGCAGCCCGCCTGCCGGTCGCCACGGTATCCTGGTCCACGGTGGTCAAGGGCACGGCCAGGACGTCCGAGTAGTGCACATTCCCAGCCCCGGCCACCGCGACATCGGTTGGTATGCGCAGCCCGGCATCCATGATGGCGCGCATGGCGCCGATGGCAACGGGATCGTTGTAGCAGAAGATGCCATCCAGGGCAGGGCCCGTTTGCAGCAGCTTGCTCATGGCCTCGTAGCCGCTGCGATCGTCAAAACTGGCGTCCACCAGGAGTCCTGCTAGGGGTTCTAACTTATGGGCGCGCAGGGCGCGGCGATAGCCGGACAGGCGCGCGGCAGCGATGCCGTTATCGGGGCCACGCAGGTGCGCAACGAGCTTGCAGCCTTGGGCAATCAGGTGGTTGGTAGCCAGAAACCCGATGGCCTCGTTGTCGACTCCCACGAAGCTGGCGCGGACGCCGGCGATGGGGCGGTCGATCAGGATGAACGGCACCTTGCGCTTCCGCATACCGTCGAACAGGCTCTTTTCTGGCTGCGCGGAAGCTATGATCAAGCCGTCCACTTGACGAGCCATTAACGCCTCAGCCTCGATCCTCTCCAACTCGGGATCTTCTTCGAAATAAGAGATGACAGCATGGTAGCCTCGCGGCCGGATGGTTTCGGCAACCGCCTTGGCGATCTCGGCAAAGAAAGAGTGAGTGAAATCGGGCAGGAGGAGTCCAACGGTATAGGTACGGCGGGTAACTAGGCTGCGGGCGACCCAGTTGGTCTGGTAGTTGAGCTGCTTGGCGCGTCGCAGGACGCGCCGCCGGGTAGCCTCGCTGATATTGCCTTGACTGCGGAGAACCTTGGAAACCGTTACGATCGAGACATTCAAGTCCTCGGCAATGTCCCGCATGGTTACCGGCATAGGCGGTTCAGGATACCACAGCAAAAATGCCGGAAACGGGGCCAGGTAAACGATATCCCACGGCCAAACATCGGGCGGCGGCCGCCAATCCGCGTGGAAGAACCGCGCTTTCCTCGTTCAGCAAGCAGTTCGGCGAAAAGACGATCACGTCGTCTGCCTCGGCACGGATCCGCGGAAAGCATAGAAAACGATGTACAGGTAGCAGATGACCGGCAACACAAAGGCGTGGTGGATCCCGATGCGATCGGCCAGCGCGCCCTGAACCAGCGGAATGATCGCTCCTCCCAGGATCGACATGATCAACAAACCCGAGCCGTCGCCAGTAAGGGGGCCCAGTCCTGCGATGCCCAAGGTGAAGATGCTGGGAAACATCACCGAGTTAAAGAGGCCGACCAAGATGATGCTCCACATAGCAAAATGGCCAAAACTGAGCATCGAGGAGCAAACCAGGAGAGCGGCCGCAATTGCTGCAATTCCTAGCACGGTCCCAGTGCGAACCTTCTGTAGAATGGCGGAGCCGATGAACCGTCCAACCATCGCCCCTCCCCAGTACAGGGAGACATACTTGGCCGCTTGTGCCTCGGTGATGTTTCCTATGTAGCTTTGGCTGAAATAATTGATCAGGAAGCTTCCGATGGAGACCTCCGCGCCCACGTAGACGAAGATCCCCACCGCACCCAGAATCAGGTGGCGGTATTGCCACAGGCGGCTGCCTCCCTTTTCGTGGTGCTCGGCCTGGGGCATGGGCGGGAGGCGAAAGGAAGCAATGGCGATGGCCAGGGCAAACAAGGTGAGGCCAATGACCAAATAGGGGACCTTGACTGAGGAAGCTTCATGCACGCGGTAAGCCTGCAGCGCTTCGGCCGACATCTGGCGGACGACTTCCATGCTCTTCGGGGCCGGACTGAGGATCAAGAGTCCACCCAGATAGGGACCGATAAAGGTTCCCAGTGAATTGAACGCCTGGGATAAATTCAATCGGCTGGACGCTGTCTCCGGCGGTCCGAGGACAGCCACGTACGGGTTCGCCGCCACCTGCAGGGCGGTGATACCCGCGGCCAGCACCATCAGCGCACCCAGAAACAGCGGATAAGATGGCACGCTTGCCGCAGGTATGAACAGGAAGGCACCCAGGCTCATCGTGAGCAGGCCTGCCACCATCGTCTTCTTGTAGCCGATCGTGTCGATGAGTTTGGCGGAGGGAATGGAAAAGATGAAATAGGCCGAGAAAAAAGCAAACTGGATGAGCATTACCCGGAAGTAGCTGAGGTCGAAAATGGACTTCAGGTGTGGAACCAGGACATCGTTGAGGACGGTGACGAAGCCCCACATGAAGAAAAGCGTGGTGACGACGGTGAGCGCTTTTTTGTAGCCGGAGGCTGGTTGTGCCGCGGTCGCCACGGGCATGCGGGGTTCCACCATGGGCATAGCTCTTTCTCCGAAGCAACTGACGGATGATAGCAAAAGCCCCAGCGTACCATGCAATTATTGTCTTCCTAAGTAAGCGTTGAAGTTAACGTTGTTCCTCAGTGTAAAATCATCGCCATCTATCTTGACAAGGGGCGCAGGTTGTCTCACACTGCACACGCTTTCTGCGGGGTTCCCCTTGATTCGGGATCTCGCCCTTGGCGGCTGTTCGTCTCCGGACTTCCCGCAGCACTCCGCTGTCGCTTTCTTGCGAGAGTTCGAAAAATAAAATCTGGAAGGGCTTGCAAAGCTGTTGTGTGGTCGCAAAGGAATCGCGGGAGAGGCACAGCAGCATTTCGCGGGCCCTTACCTCACCTTAGGCCTGGCAGTGTGTCTGTCTTTCCAAAGGAGACATGGAAATGCGTCCCATGGGCGTAACTGCGATTGCGATCCTTACCTGGCTCCGGAGCGCCGTGTATGCCCTTGCCGGATTAGCCATTCTGGGTGTCGGCCATCTGGGGGCGCGCTTGGTGGCCGCGGCGGCGAGCGACACATTCGTGCAGAGATTCACGCTGAGGCTCAGTGACACGCTGGGGATCGGTGCTCTAGCGATCGCTCTTCTGTTTCTAGTGGTGGGCCTGGGAGTCTGGACGCTAAGGAGCTGGGCGCGGACGTTGACCTTGGTGTTCGCCGGAATCTGGTTGGTCTTGGGCGTGTTCCGGATGTTTCCGCATCCCACGTCGTGGCAAATCATCCGTGCTGCCACCGACGTGGTTATCGTCGGATACCTGTTCCTGCCTGACGTGAAGCGTGCCTTCCTCCGTCCTGGCTGGCTCGGGAGCGGAAACCAAGCCT
>DASPRM010000109.1 GCA_035624455.1 Terriglobales bacterium | reverse complement strand
TAAGTGTAGGCGCTGCCGGCGATCGGGATCATTGAAGCCATCTCGGCATAGCACAAGCCTGCGAAAACGCAGGCGATTGCTGCCGCCACGAAGGAAAGTACGACCGCCGGGCCCGCGTGCTGGGCTGCAGCCTGCCCGGTCAGCACGAAGATTCCGGCGCCGATGATGGCACCAACACCCAGCATCGTGAGATCGATAGCGCTGAGCGCGCGCTTCAGCCCGTGTCCTGTGTCGACCGATTCACGCATGAGAACATCGAGCGACTTCGTGGCGAAGAGCCGGTTTGCCATTAGCGCCTCCTGGAACCTGTATTCACCGCCGCTTTCCTGTGGGGCCGGTGCCTTGCGCCCGCAGCATCTTCCGCACAGGATCGATCAACCCGCAAGTTGCGCAAACTAACACCTTCGGACGTAACCTGCAAGCCACAAATCCAGCCACTGTGGTAAGCAAATGATCTGTCCGGTGGCTGTAGCAAATGAAATGTCCGGTCCTGAGGCCTGGGCCAGGATAGAGTCCCAACGCGAAAGGAGCGATGGCGATGGGACTCTATCCGGCTCGGGCGCTGGAGCGGGCCATGAAGATACAGGAAGTGATTTTGCGAGCGATGAGCGGCGAGATTTTGTGGATGCAGGCGGCGGAGATCATCGGGATATCGGATCGAAGCATGCGGCGCTGGAGGGAGCGATACCAAGAACATGGGTACGACGGTCTATTTGACCGTCGGACGCAACGGCCGAGTCCGAAGCGGGTGCCGATGGCAACGGTGGAGAAGGTATTACGGCTGTATCGGGAGAAGTACTTTGACTTCAATGTCAGGCATTTTGTGGAGAAGGTGCGGAAGGAGCACGGGATCGAACTGAGCTACACGTGGATCAAGACGGCGTTGCAGACGGCGGGATTGGTGGCGAAGAGCCGGAAACAAGGCACGCACCGCAAGAAGCGGCCCCGGAGGCCGCTGCCAGGGATGATGCTGCACGTGGATGGCAGCACGCACAGCTGGCTGGGAGGGGATCAGCGCCAGGACCTAGTAGCGATCCTGGACGATGCCACTACGGAGGTCTATTACGCGCGCCTGGTGGCTCAGGAGAGCACGGCGACGGTGATGGCAGGGTTGAAGTCGGTGATCGAGCAGAAGGGGCTGTTTTGCTCTTTGTATTCAGATCGAGGCAGCCACTTCTTCCGGACTCCGGTTGCCGGAGAACCGCCGGAGAAGGCGATCAAGACACAGATCGCGAGGGCGTTGGGACAGTTAGGCATCGAGATGATCCCGGCCTACTCGCCGCAAGCCAGAGGCCGTTGTGAGCGCTTTTTCGGTACCTGGCAGGGTCGGTTGCCACAGGAATTGCGGTCGAGAGGCATCACCACGATGGAAGGGGTCAATGATTTTCTGCGCAGGTACTGGATCCGCTATCACAACAGCCATTTCACGACGCCGGCGGCACAATCGGGAACGGCATTTGTGCCCTATGCAGGGACAGATCTCAACAAGATCTTCTCGCACCAGGAAGAACGTGTGGTCGGCAACGACAACACGGTGAAGTTTGGTCCGGTGCAGCTGCAGATCCAACCCCAGACGTTTCGCTTCAGCATGGCGAAGTGCCGGGTGCTGGTGTGCCAGCACCTGGACGAGACGATGAGCCTGTACTATGGCCCGCACCTGTTGGGCCGGTACGACGCGCAAGGTGAAGCATTGACATTGGCAGGGGCACGACGGAGCAAGAACCGAGCAGCCTGAGGCGATCTGTTGGTTTGTTCAAGTTGCTTCGGGCTACGCCCTTCGCAACTTGAACAAACCAACAGGGAGTGAAGAATTCCAACAAACCAAAATCAATAAACCGGACAAATCACTTGCTAATAAAACCGGACATATTGATTTGCTACTGACAAGGGGCAGCGAAAAACAAGGGCGGTACCAGGTTATTTAGGCTGCGCCGGGGGTGGACCGTCGAGCAGGCTATTCCTGACGCAGCGCCCTCAACGGATCTATTCTTGCTGCCTTGCGTGCCGGTACGTAACAGGCGAGCATCGCCAGCGCCGCCAGGAGAAGCGGCGCGCCGACAAGCAAGCGCGGATCGCCCGTACCAATCCTAAGCGACTCGACAAAAACATTGGTCAACGCCGAGAGTACCCTGGCCAGCACGAACGCGCCCAGAAATCCGAGAACCGTTCCGACGCTCACCAGGGCAGTGCCTTCACGCAGCACCAGCAGGAGCACCTGTCCCTTACGCGCGCCCAGCGCCATTCGTATTCCGATTTCCTTGCGTCTTTGCGCAACTGCGAAGGCCGTAACGCCGGCGAGTCCGATTGCCGCCAGCACCAATCCAAACACTCCAATTCCGCCGTAAGTGTTGACAGAGTAACGCTCGGAGGCCCGGTTAAGCTCCAGATAGGTGCTAAGGGTTCGCTCGTTGAAGATGTTCAGGTTCGGATCTATGAGGGCGATCTCGCGCCGGATGCCGCTCAAGGCATCCGGAGTCGCCTCGGATCGCACCAGGACGGCTATGCCGTTGGCTGGCGGCCGTGCAAAACTGCGGCGGGTCAGCGGCAAATAGACTACGGCACGGCTGATCTCGAGGCCATTCTGCAAATCGCGGACCACGCCGACCACTTCGTAGGACTGCCTATCGTCCCGAATGTGCTCCCCGATCGCGTTTCCGCTTCCGAAGAAGCGGTGTGCCGCACTCTCACTGAGTATGGCGGGCCAAGTCTCCGAACCGTCCGCCTGGCTGCGCTGATCGCTTTCGACGAATTCCCGGCCGGCCAGCATCGGCTCGCTGAGGGCGCCAAAATAGCCTGCGCCCACAGTTTCCTCGACTGCCGATATCCGCACGCGCGCGGCCCCGCGGGAGTGGTCCGCAGTCAGTTGGATGGTTTCATCTTCATCATGGATCGAGAAGGGTAGTTGCGCTGCCAGTGCGGTAGTACGCACCACTCCAACATTCCTGAGCCGTTCGGGAAGACTCTCGAAAAACAATTGCGCTCTTTCGGGCGAGTAGCCGTCACGCACCGGGTCTATGGACAGGAGATACAGCGTGTGCGGATCGAAATTGGTTTGAAGAGCACTCACTTGGCTGATTCCTATCACCAGGAACCCTGTGATCAGCAGCAGCATGAGAGACCCGGCAACCTGGGCTACCATCAGCAGGTTGCGAAGACCGAAGCGCAGGTAGCCAGGCGCCTGCAGCGCCGAGCCTTCTTTCAGTGCGGGAGTCAGATCTGCCTTTGTCGCCCGCAGCGCAGGGGCGAGGCTGAATCCGATGCCGGAGATGATTGCGAGGACAAACACCAATATGGCCGCATGCCAATCCGGGATGAAATTGGTTTCCTCCGGTATCGCTGTGGGTTGAGCGAATTTGGACTTCAATACCGCGAGCCCGTAAGCGAGCGCGAAACCCGCGACGCCGCCCATCAGGGAGAGCAACATGCCCTCGCTTATCAACTGCCGGACAAGCCGAAAACGGCTGGCTCCGACCGAGGACCGAATCGCGAATTCCTTTCGGCGGTTGGCGGTGCGCGCGAGCAGCATGTTTGCCAGATTCATGCACGTAATGGCCATGATCAGTCCCATCAGTGCGAGGAAGAATCCGGCTATCGCCGGCCTTACATTTCGGGGAATCGGCACCATGGTGCCTGCCGGAAGCAAGGTCACCCGCCTGCCCTTGTCGGCGCGAACTGGAACCGAGGGATCTTGCGCATCAAGATTACGCGTGAGGGTGTCCAGCGCGATTTCTGCGGATTCAATAGTGACGCCGGGTGCCAGGCATATCATTGCCAGGAACTCTTTGGCATTGCGTTGGTGCAGGACATCGTTCGCAAGCTCCGGAGCGAGCGCCGCGGGCACTGTGATCGGGACGAAGAGTTCGGCCGGATTCATGGAGAGGGCGCCATTGAAATCCTTCGGTGTGATTCCCACGATGGTCGCGGGTTGCCCGTTTAGGCAAAGCGTCTGCCCTATCGCGCGGGGCGAGGAGTCAAGGCGATTGCGCCAGAAGCGATCGCTGATGACCACCACGGGCGCGTCGCCGGGTTTGTCAATCGCGGTGCTTAGCGCTCTTCCGAGCTGAGGTTGTACGCCAAGCACTGAAAAATAGTCGGCTGAAACAAGCTGCCCG